>JASFPY010000370.1:0-3748 GCA_050115755.1 Desulfobacteraceae bacterium
ACTTTAAGACCCTGCATAAAAACGATAGCCTGGATCGGGCTATCGAGCTGACTCTGGCCGGATCCCAAAAGGATTTCCCGGTATTGGATAACGGCCGCATTGAAGGCGTTTTGACCCAGAGTGATCTGTTGAAAGCACTTTCGGCACGGGAGCATCATCCTACGGTCACCACGGCGATGCAGAGGCGCTTTGCCACTGTGGATTCCCTTGAAATGCTCGAGTCCGCTTTCGCCAAGCTAAAAGGCTGCAATTGCCACACGTTGCCGGTGATGCTAAACGGCCAACTGGCGGGCCTGTTGACCATGGATAATGTCGGTGAGTACATGCGGATTCAGTCTGCTTTGAGGAACTGATATCATGTGGCAGAACTTAGCGGCCGGCACGTCTATTTAAAGTTTTCAATGATCTCTGAAAACGTCTGGGGATCGGTCTGTTGCCTAACCAGAGGCTGATCAACAATTGCAGGCATCTGTTCTTCCAGGGTCGGTCTCTGGTTTCGGTAAAAGACGCCGATGGGAATTTTATCGCCCCATTCGAGTGCTTTTTTAAAGGCATTGAGACGGTCACTGGGCTCATAGGGTAAATCGGCATCAATTTTATAAACCCTTTCGGAATACCACTTAAACGTGTTGACGCGGTTGAATGACACACAGGGCTGTAAAATATCGATAAAGGCAAATCCGTTATGCCGAATCCCTTCTTTGATCAGATTCGCCAAATGATCGACTTCTCCGGCAAAACCCCGCGCCACAAAACTGCAATCGGAAGCAACGGCAAGTAAGAGCGGATTGCAGGCCGGGCTGACGGCGCCCCGCGGTGTTGTTTTGGTGACAAAACCGTAATCGCTGGTAGGCGATGCCTGGCCCTTGGTCAGACCATAGACCTGGTTGTTGTGAACCAGATAGGTGACGTCGATGTTGCGGCGCATGGCGTGTACAAAATGGTTGCCGCCTTCTCCGTAACCGTCTCCATCACCGCCTATGGCCATAACTGTTAATTGGTGATTGGCAAGCTTGATGCCGGTGGCTACCGGTAAAGATCTGCCATGAAGCCCGTTGAAGCAATTGCAACGCAAATAATGCGGTGTTTTCGGCGCCTGCCCGATCCCGGAAACGATGACCAGCTCATGAGGGTGTTGCTGAATATCCACCAGCGCCTTTTTCAAGGCCTTCAAAATGGAAAAATTGCCGCACCCCGGGCACCAGGCGATAGGGTCCTCGCTAAAATAGTCTTCTAAGGTAACCATAGGTGTTCTCCTAAATCACATTTTTGATCCGGTCGACGATTTCACGAGCGGTAAAAGGCCGCCCATCGAATTTTAGAATCCTTTGATCGACAGACAGGCCGGTTGCGTTGCTGAAAAAGTCGGCGAATTGACCGCTGAAATTATTCTCGACGGCAATGATTTTTGATTTGTCAAACCCTGCGGCAGCGACATGCTGGGGGTTGAATGGAAAAAGTTCGCTGTAATGAACCATCTGAGCACTAATTTTTTTTTGATTCAGCGTGTCCACGGCCTCCTTGATGGCGCCATGGGTCGACCCCCATCCCAGCAAAACATGCTCGGCATGACCGGAGGGATAGATTTCCGGGGGGCTGATGTCCCGCCGCAACCCCTCAAGTTTTTGCATTCGCTTGCATACCATCTGATTGCGCACTCTGGCACTTTCGGTGATGTGGCCTTCTTCGGTATGTTCATCGCTGTCGGCGTAAACAACCGCCTGGGTCTGTCCCGGCAGGATGCGGGGAGAGATTCCCGATTCGCTGGGTGCATAGCGTTTGTATTCTTGAGGAGAAGGCAGATCCCGATCGGTAAAAATATGACCGCGATCAATGCGGATGTTTTGAAACGCCAGTTCACCAACCGTAAAAATGGCGTCATTAAAATGCTGATCACCCAACACGATGACGGGGGTCTGGTATTTATCTGCCAGGTTGAAGGCTTTGGCCATCAAATGTAATGCTTGCTCGGGGCCGCCGGGAGCCAGGATGGCTCTGGGAAAATCTCCGTGGCCGGCGTGCATCACGAAATTCAAATCCGCCTGTTCGGTACGCGTGGGTAGTCCGGTTGATGGCCCGGGTCTTTGCGCCACAATGATAACCACCGGTGTCTCGGTCATGCCGGCAAGGCTCAAGGCCTCAACCATCAGACAAAATCCCCCGCCGGAAGTTGCCGTCATGGCCCGGGCGCCGGCAAAATTGGCTCCGATGGCCATGTTAATGGCTGCGATTTCATCTTCGGCCTGCTCGACAACGATGTTGTATCGATCCGCATGGGCGGAGATAAATTCCATGATGGCGGTGGACGGCGACATGGGATAGCCGGAATAAAATTTCAAGCCCGAGGCCATCGCTCCCAGCGCCATGGCCTGACTACCGGTCAGCAGCATCTTTTGACGGACTGATTTAGCAGACGGGACTCCAAAATTCGGTTTTTCTTTCAAGTGCTGCCGGACAAAGTCAAATCCAGCCGTTGCACATTTTTGATTGTTTTTTACCGTTTCAGATCCCTTTTGTTCAAACTGCTCCTGCAGGCAGTCCAGAACCGGCTGCAGCTCAAAGTTCATCAGGGCAACTGCCGCGCCGGTCGCTACCGAATTAATCATAATCTTGCTTTTACCGACCTCAGCGGCGATGCGGGCAAAAGGGATAGAAAAGTGATTGGGGTTTTCGGATTTAAAACCAATTTCTTCGCCATCGAAAATCATGACACCGGTTTCTTCCAGGCGGTCGATGTCCTGAATAGTCGTTTCTTTATCCAGTGCAATCAAAATGTGAACGTTGTCGGCGACAGCATGCACCGGGGCGGTCGAAATTCGAACCTGATCAAAATTGTGTCCGCCGCGGATGCGCGATGCAAAATCCTGATTGATGAACACATTAAAGTCGTGCCGCACGAATGTCTTGGCAATAATCGAGCTGATAGACTGAATGCCCTGACCGGCTTCACCGCCAATTCGGATCGAAATATCCATTTTGTGACCTCTTTTTGTTTTTGGGATCGGCGTCGCTGCTGCAGCGCCATTTCGATTCACTAGATAGAAAAAACGACAGACCAAGTCAATCATCTTCTTCAAGCACTGAGCAGCGGTTGAAAATAGAGATGCGCCGTGATAGGGAAGACAGTCATTTTATGATTACCGAATAAAAGACCTGTCCGGCAAGGAGATTCTACTGATGGACATTTGGGTGCCAATAATCTTATTGCTAATACTGGTCGAAGTCTGGTGGTTTTGAGCGCATTGTACTGCTTATCTGAGTGATATCAGGGATGCTCTCACAAAAATGACAGATGGCGCCGAAAAACCTCAGGGCTTCTAATCAAGCAACGACAGTGTTGTCTTCGAATAATCGTGAAACCGTTTATTCCTCATTTCTGACTGAACCTGCCAGGAGCTACCTGCGTTTTTCCAGAAGATAGTGGGAGACGAGCCACTCCCGGCCGCTGCGATACCCCCAAAGTTCCGCACAGGCCATAAAGAAAATTCGCCAGCGCTGCAGCCAGCGTTCGGCATCAGCCACGCCGTAGACCTTCTGCATGATCGGCAGAATTTCTGAGCGGTGCCGATCTATATTTTTCAACCAGGCCTCGGCCGTTTTATTGTAATGGCGGCCGTTGACTCGCCAGTGTTTTTTGATGCTCAAGTGATCCTGAAAATGAAATAGAAGATTATGCGAGGGCATCATGCCCCCGCTGAAAAAATATTTGCCCATCCAATTTTCAGAATCCGATTCATCGTAAACATAG
>JASFPY010000371.1:0-3731 GCA_050115755.1 Desulfobacteraceae bacterium
GAAGGTGCAGTTTGGAACAGATATTGCTATTTATTCTTGGATCAAACGCCCCGCTGAGAGCTGAAAACATATAAAACGCCATTTAAAATAATGAACACGATAACAAATTGCCCTGGCAGCAGAAGCCTGAGAAACCTCGGCAACATCCCCCAGATTTTGGTGAATCGGATTCCGCTGGCCGCAAACAGCCGATTTCAAAACATTCTTTCCGCATTTGCAGCCCGCTCTCATAAAACCAGAGGCTTGACGATTGCCGACTATCGGGCAAGACCGGTCATTGCGAAATCACGTTACCGGCCGCAGCCCCAATCGGTGGATCCACAATTAAAAAACACCGTTTCTAGCAGTGGTTTCAAAACCAATTTGAATCGATTTGTGGCGCATTCCACTAAACCATCGGCTTTACCCTCCCGGCAAAGTCCCGACCATAAAATTGAAAAAAGGGGGCCGGTCCAAAAACTGCCGGGTAAAACCGGATTTCAATCCGTCGCGTTAAGCGACCGGCAAATCATCGAACAGAACATTCAAACAGCGGCCGCAAAATACAACTTGCCGCCGGAGCTGATCACGGCTGTTATCCGGGCGGAATCAAATTTTGAGGTCAACGCCGTTTCTACAGCCGGCGCCCAGGGTCTGATGCAGCTCATGCCGGCAACCGCTAAAGAGCTGGGTATCAAAAATCCCTTTGATATCGCACAAAATATTGACGGCGGCACAAAATATTTGCGCAAGATGCTCGATCGTTTCGGAGGAAGCGTCCGCAAAGCTTTGGCGGCCTATAACGCTGGCCCGGGAACGGTAGTGAAATACAACGGCCGGGTTCCCTATGCGGAAACCCGTCAGTATGTCAGGCGCGTTCTGCGGTTTTCAGGGCAGGTGGCCTGATTCCATTGGTCCGCGAAAGTGTCGTGCCCAAAGCACTATTTTCGAGCGTTTTTTTATTGACAGCCTCCCGACATTCGAATATACCCCACGCTTCGATTTCAAATCGCCCCCTTTGCAAAATTCAACGCGTAGATGAAATTTTGAACAGGCCAATCAAATATAAGCCGCAGCCCCATTACGATGCGAAAACAGAGGTGTCCGAACTGACCCGCATCGCCAATGTGCTGGGTATTAAAGATCCCTATACCCGGCAACACGCTCGACGGGTTGCCATTTATGCCCGCCGTCTGTCTGAACGCATTGGATTAAATGCCACGGCTGTTGAAAACAACCGGCTTGGCGGTCTACTGCATGATATCGGGAAAATCGGCTTAAGCACCAAAATTCTCAACAATACGCACAATCAGCTATCCGCTGATATGCTGGCTCAAGTGCGCCTGCACCCGTTAATGGGTGCGGCCATCTTAAACAATTTTAATCTGCCCGTGCCGGTCATTGATATTGTCCAATGCCATCATGAAAAAATGGACGGCAGCGGCTATCCTTTCGGACTTAAAAGCAACCAGATCCCGCTGGGTGCTAAAATTATTCGGGTGGCCGATTGTTTTGATGCCATCACGACGGATCGACCCTACCAGCAACGCAAAAGCTGGATAGAGGCTCTGGCCATCCTGCGCCAAATCAGCGGCGCCGATTTAAATCCCGTGCTGGTCAAAGCATTCATTGTCGAGATTAAAGAAAATGGGCTGGCACTAAATCCGACCCATCCGATTTCACTATACGGTCCGGTATTTGAACGCCGCTTTATGAAAAGCGGTATAAACGGGTTCGGAAAATGAAACGATCCAATTGATCCCTGAAATAAAAGATACCAACGTAAAGGTCATTCTGTCTTTAACGCTTATCCATTTCATCGGTGACTTTTATAACGCCTTTATCATTCCCCTGCTGCCGCTTTTCATCGACAAGTTTTCTTTAACCCTGGCACAGGCCGGCCTGCTCACCGGTCTAAGCCGCTTTCTCGCCTTCGTGGTGCAACCCCCGGTCGGATATCTTGCCGACCGTCACCCTTCACGGCTTTTTGCCCTGGGCGGGCCGCTGATGGTCATGGTGTTTATTTCGCTAACCGGAATTACACCCAATTTCTGGATGCTGGTCCTTTGCGTATGCCTGGGATCCATCGGGTCTTCCATGTTTCATCCCACTGCCGCCGGGATGGTTCAACCCTATGCGGGACGGCATTTCGGAATGGCCATGTCCATATTTGGGACGGGTGGAACACTCGCGTTTGCTGTCGGACCGCTGTTTATCAGCTGGCTGGTCGGCAGCTACGGCCTGGGTGCGACGCCATTTTCAATGATCCTGGGTGTTGCGGCCCTCATTTTTATTTACAGGACCGTTCCGGCACCTCAAGCCAGTGCGCTAAAAAGTCATGGCTTCATAAATTCCATTAAAGAAGTCTTTGGATCCGTGTGGCTTTCAATCGTACTGATTCTGGCGATCATGATTCTGCGCGCTTTTGTCAGCCAGTCGTTTATGACATATCTGCCCGTAATGGTTGCCCGACTGGGATATTCGCTGGTTGCTATCGGTGCCCTGGTTTCGCTTTTTACCGTAGCCGGTGCGCTAAGCGGGCTTCTGGCCGGCCACCTTTCCGATCGGATCGGCTTTAAACCGGTCTTTATTTGTGCCCATCTTTTGGCAACCCCCAGTATAGTGGCTGCACTTTATTTGCCGGGCAACTGGATTTTTATATTTTGCTTTTTATCCGGATTTTTCATTCTGGCCACTATCCCGCTGGGGGTTGCGCTGGCGCAGAAGCTGGCACCCAAGGGAAAATCCATGGCCTCCAGCCTGATGATGGGACTCGCCTACGGTATGGGCGGATTGCTAACCCCGTTGACAGGAAAGCTGGCGGATATTTTTACGATCCGGCCGGTACTCGTCGTAATCGCCGTTATCCCCGTATTGACCGTCGTGCCCATTTTTTATCTTTTTAGCAAGCAGCCTTCTGCGCCCGGGGCCTAAAATTTGATTCAATCAGTTAATCAGCTTATCAATCCATATCCCAGCATCCCAATTTCTATTAGAAGCCATAGGTCATTATGACCAGCAGCAACAATATTCCCGTGCCATATATTGCCAGGGCGGCATAATACGGCCGCCACTTCGTCTGATGCGCTCCAGGTGATCTGCGAGAACGGTGAAATAGAGTGCCTGCAAATCGGACCGGATCCGGCTTGGGAAATACCAGGCTGAGCAGATACCCCGTGCCGCATGCTGCAAAAAAGCCGATCACATTCCACCACAACCAGGAAATATTCGGGGCGTATTTCCACAGCAAAAGATTCAGTCCAAACCCGACGATCAACCCGCCGGTGGCACCCGGGCCGTTGACCCGCCGCGTCAGCATCCCCATTACAAAAACGGCCAGCAGGGGTCCGTTTACCAGGGATCCGATTTTGTTAATGGACTCGATGATCGTATCGGAGATGCCGCCCACGAAAAACGCAAAAAAAATACACACCGTTCCCCAGAAGACGGTCAGCAATTTGGATATAATCAGTTCCATGCGATCCGACAATTCTTTTTTTACATACCGCTTGACGATATCCTGCATGCCCAGCGCACTGAGAGCATTTAGAGTGGAGTCCAGGGATGACATGGCCGCGGCAAATAATCCCACCATTACCAGACCGATCAAGCCGTGTGGAAAATGCTTGACCACAAAAACAGGCACGGCCAGGTTATAATTGGGCTCGCCTGTTTCGTTAATCGGCAAACCGGTAACAAAATCCGGATGCAACAGTGCATAGGCGCCCAGACAGAGCCCCAGAAAGCAATAG
>JASFPY010000372.1:0-3729 GCA_050115755.1 Desulfobacteraceae bacterium
AGACGGGTTTCAAGATCAAACACGGCTTTGTTTGCAGGCTTTGTGAGCCAGCGATCATATGCGATGGCATCTTTAAAGTCGAATACATAACCCATAAGTGTTAATCTAAGTAAAAAATAGGACTTTATCAAGAGTGAAAACTAGCCTTTGCTTTTGGACTTGCTTCAGTTAAGCCGGCTATAGCGGTTGTCAAAAATTTGCTTTACTAAACTGTCATTGCGAGCCGGCGGCGCCTGGCGAGGAAGCAATCTTTGTATCCCGCTGGAAGCCCGGGGTGGAGAATCGTGTTGTAGCAGACTAGGTGGGTTCGGCCGGGGTGTCCGGCTTGGTCTTTCTGGCAGCCCGGGAAGATCTCTTTTTATTTCGCTGCGGTCGTTTTTTTGGGGTGGATTCCTTCGACTGGGTGGTGGTTTTGGTTTGAGTCGATGCGGATGATTCGGGGCCAAAGCCGAAAAAAGCGCCTGGAAACGAACGCGCTTTGGTTTTTGGAGTCGAAGGCTTTGATTCGCTGCGCTTTTTTTCTCGATGCTCGCTCCGTTTTCGCCCGGATTTACGTAAGTGTGATCTGCGTCGGGAAGCGATGGGTTTCGATTTGTCGGCTGCGAACCAGTCGCTACCAGGCCAGAGGACCGGGATTTTGTATCCCAGCATTTCCTCCAAAGGCTCCAAATGGTAAACATAGTCTTCACAGGCCAGCGCAAATGCCTTACCGGTTTTGCCCGCCCTGGCGGTCCGACCGATGCGGTGGATATAATTCTCAGAATCCTGGGGCAAATCGTAATTGATCACATGGCTGATATCTTCAACATGAATGCCGCGGGAGGCAACGTCGGTGGCAACCAGAATCTTTATCCGTCCATTTTTGAATTGTTCCATCAGCCGAAAGCGTTTGCGCTGGGGCAAATCTCCGGTGATCTTTTCAGCCGGCCAGGAATTGCCTTTAAGCTTCTTTGTCAGCCAATCAACGCCGACCTTGGTATTAACAAAAATGAGCACCCGATTCCAATCCTCTCTTTTCAGGAGGCCCAGCAGCAGTTCCAATTTTTTTTCTGATCCAACATGAAACAGCTGCTGCTCAATTCCCTCAACCGTTATGGTCTGAGGAGTGACCGATATAAACTCGGGAAGATTCATGAATTCATAAGTCAGTTCCATAACCCGATAGGAAAGCGTGGCCGAAAAAAGCATGGATTGGCGGGTATCATAGGGGGGAAGTTTGCGCAGCAAATAGCGCATGTCTTTGGTGAATCCCAGATCAAACAACCGATCCGCCTCATCGATAACCAATATTTTGATGCCTTCGGTTTTAAAAATGCCCTGCTTGAGGTAGTCGATGATACGCCCCGGGGTACAGATGACAATATCGGATCCCCGGCGCAGGATTTCGGCCTGACGCTTGTAATCAATGCCGCCGACAACTTCGGCAATCTTTAAATCCACATGACGGCACAGCGTAAGGGCCTCCTCGTATATCTGGTGAGAAAGTTCCCGGGTGGGTGCAACGATAAGCGCTGCAGGCATAAGGGGGTCGCGCTCCGAAAACATCAGGATACGGGTAATGACGGTGACAAGAAATGCCGCTGTTTTTCCGGTGCCGGTCTGAGCCTGGCCGGCAACATCACTGCCGCTCAAGGAAATGGGAAGCGTTTGTTCCTGGATGGGGGTGCAATAGACAAAACCGGCTTCCTTTAAAGCGGACAGCAGCTGCGCCGGCAAGTCAAACGCGTCGAATCGCTTTTCAGTTAAAAATTCAGGCTTTTCGGCCCGCAGATGCGGACTGGGGGATTCGGATGTTTCGGACATGGTTTTTTAATTCGGTTGCTCTCTTTGCAGGTAAACAATTTTATGTCGATTTTTGATCCGTGGTGATTATATACTTATATGGCATTGTTTTGCAAGCAGGAGAGTTCTACTGTTTGAATTAAGTTACGCTGTATGCTAACAGAAGACGCGTTCGCTTCGCTTACGCAATATGGGAATAGTGCAATGAAAGAATTCTTCAAAGTTACGGATTTAGAAACCGTTTTGGAATACCGCACAAAATTTCCGCAGGCAGGATCAGAGCAGATCTCTCTGACGGAAGCAGCCGGAAGGATTCTGGCAGAAGATTTGATTGCAGATGATGATCTGCCGGACTTCCCACGAGCCATTGTGGACGGTTACGCCATTAAAGGTGCATCCACCTTTGGATCCAGCGAAGGTAACCCGGCTTATCTAACGATCAGCGGCAGCATCGCCATGGGGGAGTCACCCGAATTCACCATTGGCCCTGGAGAGGCCGCTCGGATCGCCACCGGTGGGATGCTGCCCCGCGGTGCGGACAGTGTGGTCATGATCGAACATACCGAGGCCATCGATGACAGCACCATTGAAGTCTACCGTAGTGTGGCCCCCGGACAGAACATGATTGCCGTCGGTGAAGATATCAAAAAAGAAAGCCATGTCCTTAGCAAAGGACAAATGATACGCCCTCAGGAGGCCGGGCTTTTAGCTGCTCTGGGCAAACAAAGAGTTGCCGTTTTCCAGAAACCCGTCATCGGTATTATTTCCACCGGCGATGAAATTGTAGCCATCAGCGAAAAACCGAGCCGGGGGCAGATACGCGACATCAATACCTATACGCTATCAGGCCTGATTCACGAAGCCGGAGCCGTGGCCGTCTCATACGGAATCGTCCGCGATGATTTTGAAATCCTGTTTGAAAAATGCAAACTCGCACTTGATCAATGTGATATGATTTTAATTTCCGGCGGCAGCTCGGTCGGTACGCGCGACTTTACGGTGGATGTCCTTTCAGCCTTGCAGGATTCAGAAATTCTGGTTCACGGCATATCCATTTCCCCCGGCAAACCCACCATTCTGGCAGATGTTCAAAACAAAGCGTTCTGGGGAATGCCCGGGCATGTGGTATCGGCCATGATTGTGTTTTCACAGGTGGTCAAACCCTTTATCGAGCATATCAGCGGTCAGGTCGGCGGTC
Organism: Desulfobacteraceae bacterium; assembly: GCA_050115755.1. Taxonomy (GTDB): domain Bacteria; phylum Desulfobacterota; class Desulfobacteria; order Desulfobacterales; family JAHEIW01; genus JAHEIW01. The sequence goes on from JASFPY010000372.1 coordinate 2,981, forward strand.
AGGAAAAAGAACGCCGGCTGAAGGCCAGCTTAAGCAGAAATGTCGCTTCGCGGCAGGGCCGCACCGATTTTATCCGGGTTCAACTCCGCCTTGAAAAAGGCCGGCTCTGGGCGGACCCGGTACTTGGCAAATCCGGACTTATCAGCACCATGGTCAACGCCGACGGATTGATTGAAATCGATATCAACACCGAAGGGCTGGATAAAGGAGATGAAGTTCAGGTAATACCAATATAAATGTTTTATCCAAGCCTGCAGGTCCATTGAGCGAAATCACAATTAATTTCTCATCTATTAGATTGGTTCTATTGGTTTTATTTGTTTTATTGGTTAACCTAAGGCGCAAAGCGCTTTTAACCAATTCAACCAATGAAACCAATCAAACTAATTAAACGGCTTTTAAAACCCATAGAGATTATTTTCCAAGGAACCAAATTTTAGGAAATAATGATGACTTTTAAACGCAACATCTACCTCAAAATGAAGACCCTGCAGGAAGCACGGGACATTCTTTTTGAAACGTTTAGCGATTTGCCGCCTCCGCCGGCTGAAAAAATTTCTGTGCCGGATGCCGTCGGCCGCGTTCTGGCAGAACCGGTGCATGCACGGCTTTCATCACCGAACTTCCATCTGGCAGCCATGGACGGGCTGGCGTTAAAAGCTGAAATCACCTTTGGCGCAAGCGCTGCAGCACCCACAGCGCTTGTCGTCGGCCGGGATGCCTTTTACGTCAACACGGGCCATGTCCTG
>JASFPY010000373.1:0-3729 GCA_050115755.1 Desulfobacteraceae bacterium
CGCCGGGTTCAGCATCTAATACGGTCAATTCCTCCTGATTTAATTTCTCTGCCTCCATTTTTCCCACCTTCATTTTTGAAAAGATTTAAACTTTCATGCATAAAAATTTGCAGAAATCATGCCAGATTTCGTTACAGGTAAATCCCTTTAAAACACAGATAGTTGCGGTTTGAAGGAAATTGTTTTCACAGGTTTGCTTGTGAATAAAGATAAACAATAGTGGGTATGATTTTACATATTTTTAAGGAGTTATATAGATTACTATATGCATAGCTTCATGTATTTAAGATATTTTGACAGATGCCGATAAACTCATTCAGAACCTGTGCAAAAAACTCAGAATCCAAAAATGCAGATCACCCAACCTTTTTTGGAAAATGATTTGCAGTAAAAATAACAGGAGAACGCTATGGCAATCCCTCAGCATCTTGAAGTCCTCAAACAGGGGGTGGCGGCATGGAACCAATGGCGCATCGAAAACCCCGCTGAAGAGCCCGACCTGGCTGGGGCCAACCTCAGCAAAACAGATCTCAAAGAAGCCAATTTGAGAGAAACCGATCTGAGATGGGCGGATCTGACATGGACTAACCTGAGCAGGGCCTTTCTTAACCGGGCAGACCTGCGGCGGGCAAACATGAGTCAGGCAATTTTTAACATGGCGAATCTGAGCGAAGCCAATCTGAGCGAAACATATCTCAGCGGTGCTGATTTAAGTGAAGCCGACCTTAAAAAAGCCTTTTTTATTCGATCGGATCTGGCCAACGTCAATCTGAGCAACTCGGACTGCCAGAGAGCGGATTTTAGATGGGCCTATCTGATCAAGGCGAGATTCAACGGCGCAAATCTCAGCGGTGCCAACCTGATCGAAGCAAATTTGACCAAAGCCGAACTAAAAATGAGCAACCTCAGCGAAGCATTTGTCGCCTGGAGCTGTTTCGGCGATAACGACTTGAGCCAAACCCACGGGCTTGATGAAGTTAAACATTTCGGGCCGTCAACCATCGGAATCGACACCATCTATCGTTCAAAAGGCAATATCCCTGAAGAATTTCTCAAGGGCGCCGGCGTACCCGAGCACTTTATATCTTATACCCGCTATTTGAACGAAAGAGCGTTTGCGCACAACAGTTGCTTCATCAGTTTTTCCGGAAATGATCGCAACTTTATTGAAAAAATCGGTGAAGACCTGCAGCGAGAAGGGATCCGTTGCTGGTATGCGCCGGAAGAAATGAAGATGGGGGATGCAATCCGGCAAGAGGTCGATCAACTGATTCGTATACAGGATAAACTGCTGGTGGTGTTGTCAAAGTTTTCAGTCGAAAGCCCATGGATTCAAAAAGAGGTGGCAGCCGCATTGAAAGAGGAGCGCAATCGCAAAAGGGCGGTTCTATTTCCGCTGCGCCTGGACAATGGTTGCATGGATGCTGAAAAAGATTGGCTGATCAAACTTCAAAAAAACCGGCCAATTTATGATTTTAGCGCCTGGGATAACTGGGAGGCCTATTATACGCAATTTAACCGCCTGCTTGGAGACCTGAGAACCGCCTAAAAAGATAAAATCATACGGGACCAAGCAAATGCAAATGGATGAAGAAACGCAAAAAAATTCGGTAAAACAGGCCGGCCAGGAATTATCCGGGGACAATGATTCCGCTTCTGTTGAAAAAGTCGTTGAGCAGAATGCTGAATCGATCGAGAATCTTACAGATGATTCTGAAAGTAAAAGTTCAGAAATTAAAACGATATTGGATTATGGTGCTAAAAATCCGGAAACAACCGCATCGCAAGCTGTAGCGCTCACGACCGCAGAGCAGGAACAAGAAGAGCCGGAAAAAGAGGCTGAAAATGAAACCCGGCAATCTAGCCCGGACGATGTCAATGACACCGAAAAACTTCAAAAAGAGGAACGAAGCGACACTGAAGATATTGATTCTGATAGGGGAGGGGTGGATACAGAAGATGAAGTAACAGAAGAAGTTGCTCAATCTGATTCCAGAGAAACCGATGAAGGTGAAACGGTTAAGGGATCGCCGGAGGAAAAAGAAGCAATCGAGGAGAGAGATGAAAAACAGGAAGATACAGGGAATGTCGAGGATGGTGATCCGCCAGGGCAAACTCAGATCGAACCTGAGACAACGGGAGCTGAAGAAGAAACCGATGATGTTGCAGCAGGAAACGCATTTGAATCTCCGGCGGGAAAACCATCGGTGTTTAAAGTGGCGGTATCGGTCATCTTAATTGCTGCTGCTTTTTGCGGCTTTTTCATATTTGACAACAAGTCAAAAGTTACGGCGACTTCTCAAAAAACATGGAATACTTCGGAAGATCGGAAGATTTCACCGGATCGGCCAAAAAGAACAAAGGTGCGTAAACCGATAGCATCTGAAACCAGCAGCATTTATAATGCCAAAATAGAAGAAATCACCGCACTCAGAGACAGCCTTTTGCGCAAGCAAAATGAAATTATGCGCCTGAAAAAACAATACCAGGATGGTATCGAAGAACTGCAAAAAGAGATTTCGGATGAATTACAGAAAAAAGATATCACCACCTTTGTTCAGGCTTTGGAAGACAGTACTATTGTTTTTACGCTTAAGACCATTCAGCGCCGGCAGGCTTATATTCAACAGCTTGAAAGACCTTCAAGCTGGATTCAGCAGGCCTGCGAGGAGTTGCTTTACCTCAAGCGACGAACAATGATGGATATTGAGGTAGCCGAGATTGCAGATGGAATTGATCTGAACAGAAACGTGGACCGCATCACCGCCGCTGTTCGAAAATATATTCCCACTGCAGACAAACTTGCCCTGGACATGAGAAATGCACAACTGGAGCCGCTGGAAAGCATATGGAAATGCATCCAAAATAAAACACAGCAGTATGCTTCGGTTCGGGCCCATTCCAAAAACCAGATTATTTCCGAGCAAATTTGCACCGGAAATTTCAGCCGTCTGAATGAGCTTTCCGAAATTTCCGCTCAAACCGCCAGCTGTATCTCTGCGATGCGGGGTTCGGATCTTTTTCTTAACAGTCTGGCGGAAATATCGCCGGCTGCCGCCAGGCAGTTGTCTCAGTGGAAAGGCACCTGGATATGCTTGAATGGAATCAGAGCCCTTTCACCGCGTACAGCTCACTATCTCTTCCAGTGGGACGGAAACTGGATTTCTTTAAATGGTTTAACCGAATTCCCCGCCGAAACCGGCGAGAAGTTATTACAATGGCATGGACACCAGCTGGAGCTTATGGGCTTGCAATACCGCGAAGATTTTCCGTCCGGAATTGCCCTGGAATATCTTGCCCGGTGGGAACAGGCCGGCGGAAAATTATTTGTTCCGGAAGCCGTTAGAAAAAAGCTCGATGAGATAAACGCATAAACGACCTAGCTAAAAACTTCTAAAAAGCACAGAGGAACTGCAATGAGAAAACGAGTCTCCGGCACAGTTATTCTTTCAATTCTGGTGCTGCTGATCTCATTCAATCCGGTATTGGCCGGGAGCCTAAAAACAAAAGATCTGCAGAAAAAGATATATGAGATCTCATCTTTGCGGGCAAAAATTATTGATAAAATCGATCAGGCCATTGAGATGCGGATTGGCCTTGAGTGCCAGCTGGATGTGTTGCGAGATGAAATCCGATCCGAACAGAGGCGCCGCGGAATTTATTCCTACCCGGAGGCATTGCAGAATTTACGAATTCGATACAACCTCAGCTTGATCCAGGTTTTGCAGG
>JASFPY010000374.1:0-3717 GCA_050115755.1 Desulfobacteraceae bacterium
TATTCCCAGAATGACAAAGACGGTGACAAAAACATCCAGAGGGCTGAGGCTGACTTTTCTTAAAATGGCGGCAGTATGCGGATTCAGGCTGCCCCACAGCGCCAAATTCAACGGCGTCATCACAATCGCCGCCACAGTGGAGACCGCCGTCATGCTCACCGAAATGGCACAGTTGCCACGCGCCAGATAGGTCATGATGTTGGACAGATTGCCACCCGGGCAGGCGGCCACCAGGATCATGCCCAGGGCAATGGATGCCGGCGGGTTTATAATCAGCGTCAGCAGAAAAGTAAAGGCGGGCAGCAGGATAAACTGGGCGGCCAGTCCGATTAGCGGTGCTTTGGGCGCAACCAGGATGCGCTTAAAATCATCCAGCTTCAATTCCAGCGCCACCCCGAGCATCATCAAACCGATGGCCGCGTTGATGATAAACAGGCCCTGGGGATTAAAATTCAGTTGTGCTTGATCGATCGCTGCCAGGTCCATCGCTGTATCCTTTCAGATGATTACATTTCAATCTTGCCCGTTCGTGCAGCCACCCAGAGCCATTCTCCGGGGGGATCAATATTGGCCACCGGATCCACATGTGCATGGATTACGGCCGGTTTGCCTGAATTCGCCGATCGTTCAAGCGCTGATTGAATTTCCGAGGCTTTTTGAACGTATTCACCGTGACAGCCCATTGCCATGGCAACCTGATCGTATCTTACCGGTGCATGGTCATGTCCGAACCAATCCGCTTCACGCCCAAAAGCCCGTCTTTGAGCGGATTTTTCCATCCCGTAGGCGCCATCGACGGCCACAATAATAATGATGGGAAGGTGATTGCGCACAGCTGTTTCCAGCTCTTGAATGTTAAATCCAAAGGCACTGTCACCGGTTACGCAATATATCGATTTATCGGGCCGGGCCAGTTTAGCGCCGATTGCATAGGGAAGACCGGTACCGAGATGTCCGTAGTTCATCGAATAGATCACCGAGCGCTGTGTTTTGGGCACATGATAATGAATACTCCAGAGAGTCGTATTGCCCCCATCCATAACCATTATAGCGTCATCTGAGAAGAATTCATTGCATACCTTTAGAATTTGACCTGTCAGCATGGGTGTCCGCTCAAAATCGGTCACCGCTTCATCGAGTTCCTTTTGCCATTCATCCTGAACCGCCCGGAACTCGGCGATTTTCGGATGGGTTTTGCGCTTTTTGGTCCGAGCTTTTACAGCTTTAAACAATTGCGATAAAATCTTTTTGGCATCACCGACAAGGGCCACATCGACAGAGCGATTCAATCCCATATGAGTCGGTTCGGTGTCGATTTGAATGAGCCGCTGTTTTTCCGGCTCGCCGAACATGGGCGGCTGGCCCCACATATTCAGTTCTCCCAGACGGGTGCCGACAGCCAGCACCACATCCGCCTGGCTATTGGCCATGATTCGAGATAAGCACGTTGGATGAAAAACAAGTTCATGCGCATCTGACACGATCCCTCTTGCCCGGATCGTGTTGGTAACCGCAGCGCTCAAATATTCCGCCAGGTCTTGGGCCTCTTTACCGGCGCCCGAACGTTCTGCACCGTTGCCGCAATGAATATTGACAAGATCGGCAGATACCAGCAATTCTGCAGCTTGCTCTATGGCAGCCTGATCTCCGGGCATACTTTCTGTAACGCGATATTTTTCAGGCACCCATATTTGAACACTGTCTTCTTCATCGCGTGCATTTAAAATGTCTTCCGGGATTAAGATATGCACCGGCCCCGGCCGGCCGGATGTGGCTACACGAAAAGCATGGCGCACCATATCCGGCAGCCGACTCCAGTGATCCACTTTTCCATTCCACTTCACCGCCGGCTTGAAGATATCCAGGTGACGGCTGACCTGCATGCCGCCCTGATGAACATAGGAATCGGAAATCGTGCTACGCCGGGTCGTCGTAATAGCGACAACCGGACTGCCTTCGGCCTCTGCACACATCAACCCGGCAATCAGGTTAGCCGCTCCCGGTCCTGCACAGGCCATCACCACAGCCGGATTTCCCGTACACCGTGTGTATGCATCGCAGGCATGCGCCGCTGCGGCTTCATGGCGCGGAACGATCAGCTGCATACCGAACTCCTTACCAAGGCGTTCAAGCGCTTCTAAAACCATCATATAGGTACCATCTGTAATCGCATGAACGTAACGAATTCCTTCTGCATGCAAACATCGAACCAGCAGTTCGCCACCGGTGATCTGAGCCATATCTTCCTCCTCAGTCAGAGTTGTTCATTCGTCAAATAGTCGAATGGTCAAATTGTTTTGACCATTTAACAAATACACAAATTAACAATTTAACCAGATTTGATCGCAGATCAAATCTCCATGAGCTGTCCACCGGTTATATTAATCGCCTGGCCGGTGATGTATGCCGATTGATCCGAAGCCAGAAAGGCCACCAGATTGGCGACTTCAGCGGCGTTCCCCAGGCGGCCCATGGGGATGGTCTTTAGCATCTCCGCCTGACGATCTTTAACGGTAGAATCCAAAATATCGGCTTCCAACTTAAAACGCCAGTCGGTAAAATCGGTCTGAATGACCCCCGGGCAGATGGCATTGACCCGGATTCCGGCGCCGGCAAGTTCTTTGGCCATGACCTTTGTGAGCATGACAACCCCTGCCTTGGCCACCGCATAGGCGCCGTTAAACAAGGGCGGAACCTTGGCTGCTCTGGAGGCGACGTTAACAATGCAACCACCGCCAGCGGTCATCAAGGGCACAATCGCTTTAGAGACCCGAAATACGCCATGCAGGTTGACATCAATCGTTTTCATCCAGGCATCATCATCGTAAGTATGAACAGCATTGGGCACGCCAAAGACGGTACCGGCGTTGTTGCATAAAATGTGGATGCAGCCGAACTGGTTTTGCACCGTTGCTGCCATCTGGGCAATTGATCCCGCCTCGGTCACATCCAATTCAACGGCAATCGCCTTAATCTTAAATGCTTTTTCCAGATCTTTTGCAAGGCGAACCATTTTAGCCATGCCATCAGTAAGCGTTTCATTCTGTCGGGCTTCTTTTCCAACCAGATCAGCAATGATCACATTGGCCCCGCATGCCGCCAGTTTGCGGGCAATAGCGTATCCGATGCCTGACTTTTTTCCTGAACCGGTCACCACAGCGATTTTGTTATTTAGGTCATCGGTCATGTTTCTGTTCCTCGATAATAGGTTTGAAAAATTAGCAACCCCGACCTTAAGGCATTTTTCAGCGAGCCGCAATTGCCATGGAATCCATAATTATTTTTGTTACCGATTGAAATCAACAAAAAATTGACACACTTTCGATTCAGCCTTAAGTTTTATAAAAACCCACCCGATTATTTCCGGCATCCGATCATCTTCCGTAGGCCGATTCAGGCTGACAACTAAATTCGCCAGTGCCTGGCGAAAGGAGGCGGAATGAAAACGGTCACCCAAATTATCGAAGAACAGATCCACCGCTGGCAGATTATCCATCAGGAACGCAAAGAAGAAAAACCCGGCATTTCCATCATAACCCTTTCGGGCGAGCCCGGCGCCGGCGGCCGTATCGTGGCAGCAAGACTGGCCGACACACTCGACATCGAGATATTTCACAAAGAAGTCATCAATGAGATGGCCAAAAGTGCCGACGTCAGTGAAAAATTGGTGGAAACCCTTGACGAGCGAGGGCTTTCGACACTGGAGGACTGGATTTC
>JASFPY010000375.1:0-3714 GCA_050115755.1 Desulfobacteraceae bacterium
CATCGCATTCTATGCCACATTCCCCTCAAGGACCTCGAACGCGTCGACGCGGTGGTCCACACCGACGCATCTGCAGCCTGAAAATTCCAAAACCCTCAATTGATTCACCGGCAGGTACTATCCTGAAATAGAGTCGATCAGCTCTTTTTCGCCTTTGATTCTGAGTTTCTCAAGCGCCGCCAGGGTCTTGTCCGGAAGCGGCGGAACCGGGTGTGTCTCTAGAATTTCTCTGACCCGCTCGGCCACACGTTGGCTCATATCCTTTGAGCCTCTCTGGCTCCAGATATCATAGGGCTGCCGCGTCAGCAGGCGTGGCATCCAGAGCTCTTTGCGAAAATGTTTGAATGTGTGGTCCTGGTCCAGAAAATGCCCCCCCGGGCCGACTTTCTCGATCACATCGCGCGCCAGGGTCTCCTCGGAGACGTCAACGCCGCGAATGAAATACTTGGTCATGCTGATAACCTCATCCCCGAGAACCAGCATTTCCGCAGAGCAAACCATGGCCATATCCAGATAGCCCACATCGTGAATCAGATTCAGACCGGCCAGGCCCTGGGCCAGGATGGAAAATGCGCTTTCAATGCCGGCCTGGGCATCAATGGATTTTGAATCAGTAGAACCGGCAAGACCCCAGGTGGGCAACCCGAAAGATTGGACCACTTCGGCCTGAGCGGCCAGGCCCAGACTCATCTCAGGTGCAGCGATGCTCATCGTGGATGTGGCCATGTCAAATCCGGAAACGTTACAGCCCATGAGATAAGGGGCTCCGGGATTTCGCAGCTGTATGATCGTCAGGCTCATCAGGCCTTCTGCAACAGCAAGCGCCACCGTTCCGGCCATGGTGACCGGCGCCGTGGCGCCTAACTGCTGGGAAGGCGCCACGACCTGCGGCATGAAAAGATCGGCCGAAAGAAACATTCGGTCCACCGGCTCTTCGGGAAACACCAGCGGTGTGATGGGCTCGGGATAAGACAGCAAAAAGGGCCTTTCCCGCAAGGTATCCATGCCGCCGGCGATCTCGGCGGCCATCTCATACACCAGCTCGTTACCGCGGGGTGAATACCCGATAAAGACCATGGGCTTGGTGGTATGGGTGGCCACCGCTTCGAACTCATACACCTCAGCCGCAATTGCCGGCACATCCTGGCTGGACCCCATGGGCATGACCCAGTCGATGTTGGGAAGCGCATCCGCCACATGGGCGCCACGCGCGATATCAATTACGCGGGTATCATGGATTTCACCGGTCAGGGCATCTTTTGTGCGCGGGCTGGCCGTTGAGGTCCCATAATAGCTTTTGCGCCCCTCGACCTCCATGGCGCGCCGGCCCTCCCGGTCATAGATGGTAAATCCCTTGGGTGCCGTTCGCAGGCATTCCTGAACGATGTGCTCGGGGACCTTCACAATCTCGCCTTTTACGACGGCACCGGCCTGTTTCAGCATCTTACGGGCCCCTTTATGAAGGACCCTGGCGCCGGTTTTCTCCAGGATGTCGAAGGCAGCGCGTTTGATTTCCCAGATCTGATCATCGCTGAGGACCCGAAAGAATACCGACCGGTTTTCGCTAAAGGACGACTGGATCATATTACCTCCTTGGGCTTTGCCCTGTTATTGTGTAAACACGGGAGTGTCGACAAATCCGCAGAAAATGCATGACGGACAGGGGACAGGCGCCATTTTCTGGGCACATTCGGCAAAAGCAGGGTTTGCCCAGATTGTTTATGCAGCTGAATCCTGATCGCATCCGGATGCAAAAATACCCAGTTCCATCAATTTCTCGGGGGTTGGATGACCCTGCTCATCCCAACCCATGACATCGTAAAACTGCTGAAGCATCGGCTCCATCCATGCGTGGGGCATGGAGGGCTGCTCGCCGGCATTATAGTCGCTTTTGAAAAACATATCCGGAAGCCGATCATCAGCTGCGCTGATACCGTATCTTAGATTGAAAAGCCTTTCCAGATTGACGATGAATTCACCGCTGATAAAAAGCGATGATGCATCCACCGGCCGGCCGGTTATGGCGCCAGCCAACTCGGCCTCGCCCACCAGGTCGTAAGTACAGATCAGACATAACGCAGGCACCTTGCATAAACCGAGACTGTCGAGAACCGCACCGATGATCATAGATCTTCTGACCAACTCGGCCTTTCCAAGGATCGATTTGAGATCGGAAGCTTTCGTTGTGCCAAACACATCATTGCCCTCGACCGGCATCCATTTGTATTCCAGAGTGGCAAAGACATCGTTAAAATCCGCCCCTCGGCTGGCAACCACATATCCCAAAGCTGTCCCCATGATATTATCCGGATGATAGCCGGCCAATTCGAGACCTTTAACATGAGGAGCATACTGTTCAGCACCGCGTCCAATCAATTGGCTTGCCCGCCTCACACCTTTTGCAAGTATTTTACCAAATCCCTCCAGAGCGGCCATCTGCCGGATCAATGATTCCATGGCATCGCCGTTTCCCCAGGTAAGATTCAGACCACCGGTGTCTTCCAATGAAATGATACCCCGCTCGAAAAGATCCATCGCAAATGCGATCGCATTGCCTGCGGAGATATTGTCTATTCCGAGCCGCGAACACAGGTTTTCGAGAAAAACCAACGTGTCAAGATCGCTCAAACCACATTTGGATCCCAGAGAAAGCATAGGCTCAAATTCGGGGCGAACCGCCTGCATCCCCTTAAATTTACCCTGTGTCAATTCAAGATCCGCTTTGCAATGAACCGGGCAACGATGGCAGCTGCGTCTGCGGATGATGTTGTCTTTTAAATTTTTTCCGTCTATGCGTTCCGCAGCTTCGAAGGTGTTTTCCCTGTAATTTCGCGTTGCCAGTATACCCAGCTCATCGGCCCATTTGACATAGCCGGCACCACCGTATTTTGAAATACCATCATAATGCGGCGAATTTCTTATCTGCCGGGCGTATTGTTGGATGGCCTCGTTGAATTTTCCATTCGACCGTCTCGGACTCTTTTGTATTTGCTTTCTGATGACAATGGCCTTTAATTTTTTTGATCCCATGACGGTACCCATGCCGGTGCGCCCGGCCGCATGATGCCGATCGGACATAATGCAGCCAAAAAGGGTACCGTTTTCGCCTCCCGGTCCGATAGTCAAAATTTCAATTCGATTGTCGCCATACTTCGCCCCGAGCCGCTCCTGGGTTTCCCAGGTGTCTAAGCCCCAAAGCGGTTTTGCATCGCGAATTTCAATTGAGTCCCCATCGATCCACAGATACACCGGTTTGACAGCTTTACCCCGGACGATCACACTTTGAATTCCGTTTGACCGCAACCCGGCGCCGAAATCACCGCCAATATTGGAGCTTCCCAGTATCCCGGTGAGTGGAGACAGCGCATTGATGTGGAGCCTGGCCGACGATGGCGCCGCCGTTCCCGTAAGCACGCCGCAGGATAAAATTAGAAGATTTTCAGGACCCAGCGGATCAACGTTGACCGGCAATTGATGATAGAGGACATGCACATTAAAGCCACGCCCGCCAAGAAATTTCCCGGCCAGATCTTTCGGATATTGCGAAAGCTTCCAGGTTTCGGTGGTTAAATCAATATCAAGAATTTGTCCCAGAATGCTCATGGGTCTGAAAAAATCCCTTTCGATTTTAAAATAGTTCCCGCCTGAAAGGAAACCGAAAAAAGCGTCTAAATTTAATGAATTGCAAAATCCGTGTCAAGAAAGATCGGGCCG
>JASFPY010000376.1:0-3701 GCA_050115755.1 Desulfobacteraceae bacterium
TACATATTAGTTTAACTCGATAACAGAATTTAAGAAAATTGGGACTTACAAGCCAATGGAATTTTTTTTATGTGTGATTGGAATGGTAATGATTGTTGAGGGACTGCCGTATTTTGCTTTTCCCAATAAGATGAAAACCTGGGTGGGAAAGATTATCTTATCTCCGGAAAGCTCCTTGAGAAGATTTGGTCTGGTGCTGATGGTCATCGGCTTGTCACTGATATATCTTGGGAGACGATAAGTTTGATTTGAGCGTTTTTGCTTTTAACCTGTTGTTGGTTTTGTTTTATTTGTTCAATTGGTTTTATTGGTTGAAGACCGGTTGATAACCAATTGAACCAATAGAACCAATCAAACCAATAGAACAATATCAATAACGATGTACGCCCTATCTGATTATAATTACGAGCTTCCAGCGGAGCTGATTGCCCAGAAACCGGTCGACCGCAGGGATCAATCCAACCTTCTGGTATTGGACCGTCAGGCCGGAGAACTGTCTCATCACCGGTTCCATATGCTGGATCATTTCCTGAGCACGGAAGACGTTCTGGTTATCAATAATACAGCCGTCATTCCGGGACGGCTGCTGGGCAGAAAAGACAGCGGTGGTAAAGTCGAGGTTCTCATCTGTAATTTTGACGGCAACGGGAATTCTAAAACCCCAGCTGCTAAGGGGGTTTACGAATGTCTGGTGAAAACAGCCAAACCGTTAAAGCCCGGGCGTAAACTTTATTTCGACAAGGGACTGGGTGCCGAAGTAATCGAGCGCTGCAATGGGACCTATATCATCCGGTTTGATCGTGTGGGGGATTTTGAAGCGTTACTTGACCGCATCGGGCAGGTACCCCTGCCGCCTTACATCAGGCGCAGTGCGAAGCTTGAGCCACCGTGCGATGATCGGGTCGCTTACCAGACTGTTTATGCATCCGAAAAAGGTGCCGTTGCCGCGCCCACCGCCGGGTTGCACTTTACCCCCGAACTTCTGGAAAAACTGAAAGCCAGAGGAATCGAAACCGTTTCCCTGACATTGCATGTGGGTTATGGAACCTTTTTGCCGGTGCGCTCGGAAGATATTCGGTTCCATCATATGCATGCGGAATCATATTCGATTCCCGTGCAAGCAGCAGAAAAGATTAATGCAGCCCGCAGCACCGGGCGGCGGATCGTGGCGGTTGGAACCACCTGTGTGCGCACCCTGGAATATGCTTCCGATTCCGCTGGATGTGTGAGGGCCGGAAACGGTTGTTGCGACCTGTTTATCTATCCGGGGTATCGGTTTAAGGTCGTTGATGCCCTGGTTACCAACTTTCATCTTCCCAGATCTACGCTGTTAATGCTGGTAGCCGCCTTTGCCGGACATCAAAAAGTCATGCATGCCTATCAGGAAGCGATTAAACGAAAGTACAGGTTTTACAGCTATGGCGATGCGATGCTCATCTTATAATGTGTGTTGTTCGTTGTCTGTTGTCCGTTGCAAAAGAAACTGCAGTCCCTGCCAGCTAGTTACAACGGACCACGGACCACGGACGACTGACGGATGATGACAGCTACAAGCATTTTAACTGAATGAATATGTTTAACTTTGATGTAATTGCTGAATCTAAGACCACCCGTGCCCGAGCCGGCGTCATTGAGACCGCCCACGGCAAAGTGGAGACACCGATTTTTATGCCGGTGGGCACCCAGGGTACGGTCAAGTCGCTAACGCCCGAAGAACTTCTGTCGGCCGGAGCTCAAATTATTCTCGGCAATACCTATCATCTTTATCTCAGACCGGGCTGCGAGGTCATCAAACAATTTAGCGGCCTTCACAAATTTATGAACTGGAGCGGCCCGATCCTGACAGATAGTGGCGGCTTTCAGATTTTTTCACTGGCCAAGCTGGCTAAAGTTTCTGAAAAAGGGGTGACCTTTCAATCGCATATCGATGGAAGCCGTCATCTTTTGACGCCTGAAAAGACGATTGGAATTCAAACCTGCCTGGGTTCGGATGTTATTATGTGTCTGGATCATTGTATTCAATACCCGGCGGAGCGCGAAGCGACCCGCCAGGCACTTGAAATCACCACCCGCTGGGCAGCGCGTTGTAAAACCGCCTGGCAGGACAGATCAAACGAAAATGGTGCCCTGTTTGGCATCGTGCAGGGCGGAATGTTTAAAGAATTGCGTAAATCATCAAGTGAAGCCCTGATTGCATTAGGCTTTGACGGCTTTGCCATCGGCGGATTGAGTGTCGGCGAACCGGTGGAAACCATGATGGAAATTGCTGATTTTACTTTAGCCACGCTGCCGGATAAAAAGCCCAAGTATATCATGGGCACGGGCACTCCCGAAAACCTGATCGAACTGGTGGCGCTGGGAGCCGACATGTTCGATTGCGTTCTGCCGACCCGTAATGCCCGCAACGGACAGGTTTTCAGTCAGCAGGGCACGCTGAACATCTGCAATGCGAAATATCGGCACGATACCAACCCGCTGGAGCCCGGCTGCGCCTGCTACACCTGCCGGAATTATTCCAGGGCATATCTACGCCATCTTTACATGGCCAAAGAACTTCTGGCATATCGTCTCAATACCCTTCACAATATTTATTTTTTTCTGAATTTGATGAAACGGGTACGGGAGGCGATCGTGAAGGATGAATTTGAATCTTTTCGAAAAGATTTTTATAGAAACCGCAAAAACGGATCGTATGATAAAGCGTCAGGAATTCACCACGAAGCCCGCGAAGATACACGAAGACAGATATAAGATTTTTAAATTGCTTGCTTTGTGCCCTTCGTGTCCTTCGTGGTAAAAGCGAAATATGAATTCACGTTGATATCATTTTTAAATAACCAAACAAAGGGAGATATGATCATGAGGGAGAAAGTTAAGGAAGCCATCGAAAAAATCAGGCCCATGCTGCAGGCCGATGGAGGAGATGTAGAGCTTGTTGACATTCAGGAAGGTGTTGTCACCGTCCGATTGCAGGGGGCCTGTGCGGGCTGCCCCATGTCGCAGATGACCCTGAAAAACGGGATAGAAAAAATACTGAAAAAGGAAATTCCGGAAGTCGTTTCGGTCGAGTCGGCACCCTAAAACGCGCATGGGGCTCGGGGCAAAGCGCATGGCGTTAGAAAAATTTGCAACCCTATTGCGTTTTGCCACTGGGTAAGAAAGAATTGATATTATAACACATTCTGCATATGACGGAGATTTAGATGAAGATTCTAAAAATTGATCACTTGGGAATTGCCGTAAAGAGCATTGACGGGGGTAAACGCTTTTGGACGGATGTGTTGGGCCTTGCATTCGAAGGCTCTGAAACCGTGGCCGAACAAAAAGTCACCACCGCCTTTTTTCCGGTGGGAGAAAGCGAGGTTGAGCTCTTAGAATCCACCGCGCCCGATGGGCCGATTGCGAGCTATCTCGAGAAAAAAGGTGAGGGGATTCAACATGTTGCGTTCCGGGTGGATAACCTCGAAGCGGCTTTAAGTGAATTAAAGGAAAAAGGCATCCGCCTAATTGACGAACAGCCGCGCATCGGTGCCGGCGGCGCCAAAATCGCCTTTCTGCATCCCAAATCCACCAATGGCGTGCTGGTCGAGCTTTGTGAAAGAGATTAAATTTCGGTTAAGCCTGGCTGCTGGCTGTAACTATCAAGGAGCTTTCAGGTGTCAGCGGTGTTATTGGAAGCATCCGGGTACGAGAACGAGAAC
>JASFPY010000377.1:0-3690 GCA_050115755.1 Desulfobacteraceae bacterium
ATTGTATACCAGCACCCGCTTCAGGATGTCTTCGAAAATGTAAGTGCGCAAATTTCCAATATGGGCATAGTTGTAAACCGTCG
This sequence comes from Desulfobacteraceae bacterium, assembly GCA_050115755.1. Lineage (GTDB taxonomy): Bacteria > Desulfobacterota > Desulfobacteria > Desulfobacterales > JAHEIW01 > JAHEIW01. Next base: position 84 of record JASFPY010000377.1, read on the forward strand.
GCCCGCAGGTATACAGCCCGACTACACCCGCCTTAATCGGTTTGAATTCCTGCTTTTTGCGGGATAACGAATTGTAGAGATACAATTTCATAAAACATTTCTTCCGAGTGGGTTTGAAACTACAAGCTATCTCAAAAATAGCATATTACACTCCAGAACAAGTCAAAAGCCGACGCAAAAGCGCATTCCGCCTGAGGCGGATGAGCATTTTAAGGAAGCTTTTAATCCGCCATAATGTGTAGCGGATTATTGAGTGCCTGTCCGCCTCTGGCGGGTTAGATGCATTTTTGAGATGGCTTTTAAACATTTAGTAAAAAATCAGCGGAGATTCAATAGAATTTAAGCCTGACAAAAAATATGGCCCGCTGTGAAATTCGTCAAGTCACCTGCAACAGCTTGTTAGAAGCGGTTTCAACAATAGAATTTAATTCGGTACGTTATCATTGTCTTTAGGGGTTTTTCTTGACCCTGCAAAAGGGAACGATATAATTATATTTTCAAAATAAAAATTTTCCCATTTTATTTTCAATAAGGACGTTCATTCGCGGTCGTTTAATCGTGAATAGGAGGAAATTCAAAAATGGTCGCCTGGTTTTCAAAACTGAACCCGGTTGTGCAAGCATTGGCTGCAACTTTATTTACCTGGTTTTTAACCGCTCTGGGCGCTGGACTTGTCTTCTTTTTCAGGAACATAAACCGGAAAGTGCTGGACGGCATGCTCGGCTTTGCGGCCGGGGTAATGATTGCCGCCAGCTACTGGTCCCTCCTGGCACCCGCCATTGAAATGGCTGAACAGGGCAGTCTGCCGGCATGGGTGCCAGCCACAGCCGGTTTTTTAATGGGTGGATTCTTTCTGTACATTATCGATAAAATACTTCCGCATCTGCACCTGGGTTTTCCCATGGAGGAAGCAGAGGGAATTAAAACCAGCTGGCACCGCAGCGTGCTGTTGGTCCTTGCCATAACCCTGCACAATATACCGGAAGGACTGGCGGTCGGCGTGGCTTTCGGTGCGCTGGCTTCAGATTTGCCTGCTGCTTCCCTGGCCGGCGCAGTTGCACTGGCGCTCGGTATTGGCATTCAAAATTTCCCGGAAGGCACGGCAGTTTCTGTTCCACTGCGCCGTGAAGGATTTTCGCGCTTAAAAAGCTTCTGGTATGGCCAATTGTCCGGCGTTGTTGAACCGGTTGCGGGCGTCGTGGGCGCTCTGGCGGTCATTTTGATAAAGCCGCTGTTGCCATATGCCTTGGCCTTTGCTGCCGGTGCAATGATCTATGTGGTTGTCGAAGAGTTGATACCGGAATCTCAACTGGAAAAAAATACCGACATCGCTACGATGGGTGCCATGGTCGGCTTCGCTGTCATGATGACATTGGATGTGGCGCTGGGATAAAGGGGCGATTCTGCCCTCGGAGTATATCTAACAATTTACAAAGACCATGGATTATGCTAAAAGTCAGCCTTTGTGTTTTTGGACGCAAGCTTAGGCGTCTTTGACCATTATAAAATTAACCGCTGTCGTGAAAACAGGAGTAGCAAAAATGACCGTAGAACGTGAAAGTATCGATTTTGACGTGCTGTTTGTCGGAGGTGGTCCGGCCAGTCTGGCGGGCGCCATTAAGCTGATGCAGTTGGCCAAGGAGAAAAACCTGGAGCTGGAAGTGGCCCTGATCGAAAAAGGCGCTGAAATTGGGTCCCATGCCTTAAGCGGTGCCGTCATGGACCCCATTGCCCTCAATGAACTCATGCCGGATTACGCGGACAGGGGATGCCCTATTGAAGCCACTGTCAGAGGGGATGAGTTTTATTATTTAACCAAAACTTCAGCCATTCCGATGCCGTTTGTGCCCAAGCCAATGCACAACACCGGCAGTCTGATTATCAGCCTTTCCCGGTTCACGCGCTGGATGGGCCAGCTGGCAGAAGAGATGGGGGTCAATATTTTCCCCGGTTTTGCCGGCAAAGAGGTCCTTTACGCTGACGACGGCAAAACCATTGTGGGGGTGCGTACCGGAGACCAGGGCCTGGGGCCGGAGGGGGAACCGAAATCAAATTTTGAACCCGGCATCGATTTAAAAGCCAAAGTTACCGTCTTTGGAGAAGGCGCCCGCGGCAGCCTGTTCAAGGAAATCGATAAAAAATTGAACCTGATGGAAGGCAAAATGCCCCAGGTATTTGAGACTGGGATTGAAGAGGTCATCGAGCTGCCCGAAGAATCCAATTACTTTAAAACCAGCAAAGGCAACGATATCCACCTGATGGGCTATCCCATCGGGCTGTATCTACCTGGCGGCGCATTTATATATGAGATGAGCGACAACCGCCTGACCCTGGGGTTTCTGACCGGACTTTGCTATGAGGATCCCCTGCTTGATCTGTACGAGACCTTTATCAAATTTAAAAGCCATCCGTTCGTGGCTAAACTCATCAAAGGCGGCAAAGTCGTAGAAGCCGGTGCCCGAGCGGTGGCAACCGGCGGCTATTATACGTTGCCCAAACTGGCTGTTGACGGTGGTCTATTTATCGGTGCCAGTGCCGGCATTCAATACATGCCGGGACTGAAAGGCATCCATGTTTCCATGAAATCGGGAATGCTTGCCGCAGAGGCCATCATTGCGGCGCTGGAAAAGGAAAGCTTTGACCAGCAAGCCCTTCAAGCCTATAGCGACTTATTTGAAAACAGCTACATTAAAACGCAACTGTATGAAGGCCGCAATTTTTACCAGGCCCTTTCAAAAACCAACCCAATGAAATTCATCCATCTGGGGGCCCAATATTTTACCGGCGGGCGGGGTTTTGTGGATAACATGACCCTTGAGGAAGATTTTAAAAGCCTCAAACCCCTCGACAACGAGCAGACGGATGTCCCGGCAGGAGTTGATTCCAAAATCTATGATGCAGAGCTGTATGTGGACAAACTCACCAGCGTTTATCTGTCCAAGACCAAACATCGCGAAGATCAGCCCTGCCATATTATCGTGCACGACACCGACCTATGTATAAATACCTGTTATCCCAAATACCGCAGCCCCTGCACCCGGTTTTGTCCGGGCGATGTGTATGAAATTGAAGTTGATGACAACAGCGGTGAGCGCAGGCTGAAACTGAATCCTTCCAACTGCCTGCACTGCAAAACCTGTGATATCAAGGACCCCTTTGAAAACATCACATGGACGTGTCCGGAGGGGGGGGAAGGGCCCGGCTATACCTTGCTGTAACACTGGTTTAAAAACCGCCATCTTTTACTCGAGGGCTGTGTTGCAATCCGATTCAAAATGCTCACGTACTATCGCGTACGCTCCGCTTTAGAATCGAATTGCGCCTTAACCTCAAATAATACCTGAGATTTTTAAACCAGTTTGGTTAAATAAAAAGGTTCATACAACCGCAGACGTGGCAGCTATTGCAGCAGTCACGGATTTTTTAGAAGGAGAACAGGAAAGGAAGGCCGCAGCAGCAAAAATGAAAACATGTTTAATTTCGTTTGCCGCTTTAATCATGACTGCCTTTTTATTTGCAGCTCCCGAACGCATTTCGGCCGGTGATAAATATCAGGAAATGATCAACTGCGATCTGCACCGGGGTCCCTGCACCCGGAATCTGGCAG
>JASFPY010000378.1:0-3685 GCA_050115755.1 Desulfobacteraceae bacterium
AAACTGCATTCAGGCCAGCAAAGCCGCCCCCGAGCTTGGTGAGCATACGGATGAAATCCTTACAGAAGTAGGCAGATACAGCCGATCGGAAATCGAAAACTTTCGAGAAGCTGGCGTGATTTGAACCGAACTCAATTAAAAAAAATCTTTATACTAATATATTGATCACAGATTAACCGGTATTGAAGATATTTCTTTTGGCATGAAAGAATCCCGATGCGATGCCCGCGGCCGTTAATTCTTTTTTGCGGTTAATCCTTCTAAGATTTGTTAAACTAAGGTGCAAATTCTAGAGATGTTAGGTACATAGCCGAAGTCCACAAAATTAGAAAGTTGTGCATGCCATTTAATAATCTAATCGTAAATTAAAATTTCCAGATCAGATTGACACCGAGAAAATGGATTTCATTCTTTTTGTATTTACCTTTCAAATCACCCCTTAGAAGACCGCCCGTCCGATCGATGTTGGCATCGCCTAAATCCAGATATTCGTACGCCGCACCCAGGGTGACATCTGAGTTTATTTCGTATTGCAAGCCTGTTGCCAATCGGTACTGGCGGTCAAACGGAAGCGCCGGTGTGCGCTTTTTGGCGCTATCTGCCGGAGAGGTGTCATAGGCGGCACCGATAGAAAGCAGCCAAGGTTTGGCAATTTGATACTGAGCCCCTAAGGCAAAATGCCAAGTGTCATCATAACCCAGATCCTGGGTGGCACTCGTCGACGTATCACTGTCGATGGACACATCAATATTGCCGAAACTGCTCCAATTCTGCCAGCCGACATTACCCATGATTGCCAGTTTGTCTGTGAACTCATGATAGGCGCTCGCCAGAACCGCTTGTGGTAGCTCCATATCAAGTTTGACAGTCGAGCCGGCCAGACCCGTCAGATTCAGCGCTGCTTGCAGTAAAGGCCCTACACCGCTCAAGTCCGGTTTGTCCTTGTATTCCAAATCCACTTTGGAGCGGTAAGTGATGCCGAAACGAGTGCCTTCTCTGGGTGAAATCAGCACACCAGCGTTGCCACCAAAGCCCACGTCGGTGTCCTCAAATTTGAGCTTCCCGTCAGAGCTGCCTGGCTCGAGATTTCTGAGAGCCGTCTTGGCATTGTATTCTGACACCACCATGCTTATGCCGCCACCTACCGATAAATATTTGTTTATGCGGTAAGCTGCAACCGGGTTGACACCGAACGTTAAAAATTCGCCTTCCAGAAAATAGTAGCGCCCGGCCCAGTCGTCATCGTAATCGAGGCCGAGACCAAAGTAAGAACCGGCCGACACTCCGAGTTTAAAATCCGATGTCACGCTATGAACATAGGATACATTTGCGGTTGGGGTAAAATAACCGGCATTGCCGCCGTTTCCGCCGCCAAAAGAGCTGTCCTCAGCATTAAACTTTATCTGTGGAAAGAGGGTTTGCGCACCTACAGTCAGTTGAGAATCTTTCAAACGTGTCATGGCCGCCGGATTGCCAAAAGCAGTGGATGCATCCTTGGCCATGGCCGCTCGTCCGGCTGCAGCAGTACCTAAATCCGGCGTGCCCTGTTCGTAAAGCCAGAGCCCGCTGGCCTGAACCGATGCGTTTGCCAAAATGAAATAGCTTAATGCAAAAATTAGAGGAAGATAGACATTTTTCATAACAGCTTTCATTATATAGAAACCTTACAGCGTCCTCCAGGCAGTCAGTACTTCCAAATGTATGGTCACCCTACATGATTTATGGCATGGCTGAAAATAATGGGCAAGGCTAAACTTTGCCTAAAGCCGAATGTGCCGGAACAAATCCGACCACTATCTTGTTGTGTCAAAAAACGCTATCTAATCTATTTTGATGGAATTGCCGAAAATGTGCTTGTCACCAATTTTTCAAGTTGGGCTCACAACAAGAGCCTGGTACCATCCAATCGGTAAGCCTTGGCCAATCTTTTTGTGAACACATTATGTTGATGACAAAAAATGGATGGAATTAGAATGAAGGGGGCCCAATAAAGACCCCCCCTCATAGCCATTCTGCGCGCCGATGAATCAGCCCCCGGAAGTATCTGCCGGCTGCTCCTGCTGGAACGGCTTCTCTTCCGGCGTGAGGTCCCTGGCGCCCGTGCCGGGCATCATCTCGAAGCCCAGGTCAAAGTGGACCAGCAGGGTCTTGAGGTCCTCGTAGACTTGCCGGTTGCCCTCGAGCTTGGCCCTGCCGGCGGAGATCTGCTCATCGAAGTTGACAGCACCCATCATCGTCTTTTCCAGATCTTCTCGATCAATGGTGATGGTCAAATCGGCATCGTCCGCCTGGAAGCCCTCGATGTTGGTGAGAGTTCCGTTGCTCAGCTCCACCACGAACTTTTCTTTGTTGTCCGGCGTAACCAGGTTGATCTTAAACTGCTTACCATCTGCCTTTTTGCTGTCCAGGCGAATGCCCAAAAAGTCCAGCCAGAGCTCGGTGGTCATCGCCCGGATCATATCCGGACCGCCGGTCTTGGGAGAAGCGCCTTCAGGAATTCCGGACCTGAGCTCTAAAGCGGCCGCAAGAAAACTGTTCCTTACGCTGGGGCTCTCCTGCTGATAACCGATCTGCTCGAATACATCGGCCAAAAGGTCTTTGGCCTCCTGATTTTGTGGCTCTGCATACACTAATTTGTTTAAGATCTCCTGGGCAAGGCGGTATTTGCCCTGGTCATAGAGTTCCCGGCCCTTGGCGATAATCTTGCTCGCGCCCCCCATCATTTCAACGTAAAGCGGGGCCGAGTCTTCCGGAGAGAGGGGGATCAGGGTCGTCGGATTGCCGTCCCAGTATCCCAGATAGCGGTTGATCACCGCGCGGCTGTTATGTTCCACTGAGCCGTGATAACTGCGCGCCGCCCACTGCTGCTGAAGGCTCTTTGGCACCTCGTACACGTTATGCACCTGGTTGATCGTCACACCCTGATTCGCCAGGTGCAGCACACCATTGTTTAGATGCGCATAAGTGTCCCGCTGGGCTCGCATCACCTCCTGAATGCGGTCGTTGCCCCAGCGCGGCCAGCTGTGGGAGGCAAACATGACATCAGCCTGTTGACCGTATCTGTAAAGCGCCACGTTGATTTGCTTGGACCATTCCAGGGCATCGCGCACCAGCGCGCCCCGAAGGGTGTATATGTTGTGGATCGTGGCCACGATGTTCTCGGCCGCCCAGAAGGCTCTGAAATCCGGAAACCAGGTGTTCATCTCCGCCGGCGCCTCGGTACCCGGCGTGTTTTGAAACTCCATGCGGACGCCGTCGACAGTCAGCGTTTCGAAATCCTTTTTGATGATGACGTTCGGCGGGATGAGGCCCAGGTTGCCGGCAGCTGTGTTTTTACCTATCGACTGGTCAACATGTCCAAAAGGACTGCGCGGCAGCAATACGCCGTATTGATAAAACAACCGGCGGCTCATCGCATTGCCGGCATAGACGTTCTCCGATACCGCATGGTCCATAAAGCCAACCGGAGCGATGATCTTGATCTTACCACTTCTAACGTCGGCCTCGTCCACCACCCCTCGTACTCCGCCGAAGTGATCGGCATGGGAGTGGGAGTAAACCACCGCCACCACCGGACGTTCACCGAGTTTCTCGTTAATGAATTCGAGCGCCGCTTTGGCGGTCTCTTTGGCGGTCAGTGGATCGAAGACGATCCAGCCGGTTTTACCTTTGATAAAGCTGATGT
>JASFPY010000379.1:0-3678 GCA_050115755.1 Desulfobacteraceae bacterium
GGTGGTTTTTTTATTAATGAACCATATAATTAATACGGCTGCAAAGGAGATAAGAATACCCATATGAAATCGCGAGCGCGCCACCAGAATGGGATAACAGGCGGCCTCGATGATTGCCGAAGATCGCGGCCAGCTGGAGCCGGGTTGCTGAAGCGGGCCGAAAAGCAGCGCTCCCATTAGGTGGATCATCACATAGTTTAAAAGCAGGGTGGAAACCACATCATCGACTTTTAGCTTTGTTTTCAACAGCGCAGGTATCGAAGCCCAGAGGCCCCCCGCCAAAAATCCGCCAACAATAACGGTCGGCAGGACCAGAACTGCCGGAAAGCTGCCGATATGAACACCTAAAACCGTGGCGGCCAATGCGCCGGCAAGGAGCTGACCCTCCGCGCCGATATTCCAGAATTTGGCCCTGAAAGCAAAAGCCACCGCAAGGCCGGTCAGCAACAGGGGGCTGGCTTTTACAAATGTTTCTAAAAGGTTGTAGCGGGTTCCCAGTGCGCCATGAAACAGGTAGAAATAAGACTTCCAGAGATGACCGCCGGCCAGAAGAATCGGAATGGCAGAAAGAATCAGTGTCGCGACAATAGCTAAAATCGGAATTACAATTTTTGCCCATCCCGGCAGCGGCTCGCGTTTTATGATTCTGAATCGGATCACGCTTTTACTCCGCTCATCCAAAGGCCGATCTGTTCCCGTGAAGCAGTTGCCCCCGGAGCTTCCCCCATAATTTCACCTTCAAACAAAACGACGATCCGGTCGCTTAGCGCAAATATTTCGTCCAATTCCTCTGAAATCAAAAGGATACCCGCGCCTCTTTCCCTTTCCTGCAGAAGCCGCTGGTGGATATACTCCATAGCACCCACATCGAGGCCGCGCGTGGGCTGTGAAGCGATGATCAGCGCCGGTTCTCCAGCCAGTTCCCGGGCCAGCATGACCTTTTGCAGGTTGCCGCCGGATAGGCTTTTAGTGACTGCATCGCGGCCGGTGGTTATGATGCCGTATCTTCTAATCAGCTCAGTGCTGAATTGCTGGATATTTTTCGACTTCATCAGCCCGAACTGCTGCAGATCGGCCGAGGAATGGTTTTCCAAAATGAGGTTCTCTTCAACGGAAAGATCCATCAACAGACCGGTCTCGATACGGTCTTCCGGTACTCTTCCCATACCCGATTTAATCGATGCTGTCGGGTTTCCGAATTTAAGGGGTTTGTCGTTTATTTGAATAAAACCGTCTGCGGGTAAGCGCATCCCAAAAAGCACCTCTGAGAGTTCTTTCTGGCCGTTTCCGGAAATTCCGGCCATCCCCAGAATTTCATTCTGCCGTACAATCATATCAATGCGTTTTAGCGCCGGAAGCTTTTTATCATTTACAGCTGTGAGATTTTTGATTCTAAGGACGGGCTCACCCGGAGGCAGTACTTTTTTCTCGATGTTCTCCAGAAGCTCCCTGCCCACCATCAGATTGGCAAGTTCTCTGACATTGGTTGCTCCCGTCTGACGTTCCGCCACAACTCGGCCGTCTCGCAAAACCACAATGCGGTCTGAAATGTCCATGACTTCATTTAGCTTGTGGGATATGAACACGACTGAACGGCCCTCTTTTACAAGCGACCGCAGGGTATTGAACAGCTCCGCGGTTTCAGCCGGGGCCAGCACCGCGGTCGGTTCGTCCATGATCAAAATATCCACGTCCCTGTACAGGGCCTTGAGGATTTCAACTTTTTGCTGCTCGCCCACCGAAAGCGTCCATACCCGGGCTTCAGGATCGATTTTAAGGCCGAAACGTCCCTGCAAATCCAGAAGTTCCTGCCGGGCGGATTTGAGGTCAAGAAAAATGCCGGAACCTGCACCCACAATAATATTTTCAAGTACGGTTAGAGAAGGAACCAGGGCAAAATGCTGATGAATCATGCCCACACCGCGGGAAATCGCATTTTTGGGAGAGGAAAGCTCAGCCTTTTTACCTCTTATAAAAATCTCTCCCTCATCGCAGGTGTAATAGCCAAATAAGATATTCATCAGCGTGGTCTTGCCCGCCCCGTTTTCACCCAGCAACGCACAAATTTCCCCTGAATAGAGGTTGAAAGACACATCCTTGTTGGCGGTAACCTCTAAAAAACGCTTGGTGATGGAGGACATCCTCACCACCGGCTGGTCATTATTTGCCATCAACCACCTCGGGGCTCTGGTTCATGTATCATCCTGTGGCTGAAACAGAGCAGTATTGAAAGAGAAGACATGAAAGGTGTTTCAGACTCAGAGCGTCTGCCTTCCTGTCTGAAACACCTTACGTTATTAGACGTGAAATCCAGCCTGTATTGGCGGGACAATACCGCTGCAAAACCTTTAGACGCTAAATTTAAAAGACATTTTTTAATCGGAGACCGGCTTTTGCTCGTCCACCGGCACCCGGAACGTTCCGTTTAAAATTTTCTGCTCGAGATCCCGGACTTCTTTAATGACCGCGCCGGGCAGTGTCTTTTCAAATGAATGAAATGGGGCCAGGCGGGCACCGCCCTTTGCCATCATGGACCATTCGCCTAAATCCATGGATACCCAGGCCTTTTTCTTAACCATCTCAATTGCGAACTTGATGGTGGGGTACATATCCCATACCGGTCCGGTGATGACCACCTCTGGCGCCAGTGCATTCTGGTCCGACATATTCCCGAAAGCCAGCACGCCTTTTTCCTTGGCGGCTTCAAAAACACCGAATCTCTCGGCAAAAATGAGATCCGCCCCGGCCTCGATCTGAGCAATGGCTGCTTCCTTGGCTTTGGGTGGGTCAAACCAGCCGCCGATATAAGAGATTTTAACCTTAGTTTTTGGGTTGACGCTGAGTGCGCCGGCCTTGAAGGCATTTACCAGCCGGTTTACCTCTCCAATGGGTATGGCCGCAACCACGCCGAGTGTATTGGTTTTTGTTAGCCGGCCGGCGATGACGCCGCACAGATAGGATGGCTCGTGAATCCAGTTGTCAAAGACTGAAAAATTCGGTGAAACCGGCCCGAACTCGGATCCGAAAGCAAAGGCGATGTCTGGATAATCTTTGGCGACTCTTCTAGCGGGTTCTTCACCGGCGAGGAAGGCATCGCCCACGATCAGGTCAAACCCTCTTTCAGCATACTCCCGGAGAACTTTTTCAAAATCGGCTGCCGCAATTTTTTCGGTAAATTCATATTCGATGTTGCCCATTTCTTTTTTGGCTTTCAAACAGGCCTGATGAATCACGCCATCCCACGGCTCTTCAATGGCTGTCTGAAAAATGGCAGCGATTTTAAATGGTTTGGCTTGGCCGGCGCTGAAGATAAATAAAACTGAAAACACCACGATCATTGTCATCCATAATGCTCTTTTCATGCGGGTCCTCCTTTCATTTTTTTGGTTTTTAAAATAGAGGTTGTCATCGCTTTCGTTTGCTTCTTTTGGGGTGAAGAAGGATCTGGATGCGGGGTCTCAGGGAAAACGGGATAGCGGCTTGGTTTAAGGGAAAAGATTGCGGGAGATTCGCCGAAATACTTCCATCTCTTATGAAAGCGAAACAAGTTCATAGCCGCAATGCTCCCGGAAGTCATGAAGGTGAGATGTTCTTTTAAAGGTGTCAAGGTACCATAGAGGAGCGCTGCGGGTTTGTCAATAGACTGATATACTACTGAATTTTATTAAGATTTCGGCT
>JASFPY010000380.1:0-3678 GCA_050115755.1 Desulfobacteraceae bacterium
TGAGAAAATTTCCGATGATAAACGACCGATTCTGGCAGGGCTTAATTACTTTTTATCCCATGAAGCCAGGGGCGGGAGTTCCAAAAAATTGCTGGGTGAAAAAAAAGATGTCAAGGTCTGGATGGCCTGGCTGGAGCGGCGCGCCCATCAGGAAATGGATGCCATTGAAACCCCCATCGGTTACGTGCCAAAGTATGAAGATTTAAAGCGCCTGTTCAAAGAATGCATCGACAAAGAATATCCGCAAGACCTATATACCAAACAGTTTTCTTTGTATATCGACAATATCGTTGCCCGGATTGATTTGCAGGTGGAGGCCTACGGCAAGGAAAAAAATATTCCCCCTCGGTTATTTGATATACTCAACAGGCAACGCGCTGAGCTTTCCGCACTCATGGAAAAATACGGGTCGGTTGTCACGCCGCAGCAACTTGAAGACAATAAGTCATCCTAAACCTGACCTCATTTATATTTTACCACGAAGTTCACGAAGGTCACGAAGTTAACAAATAAAAAAATTAAACATTTATCTTCGTGGCTCTTCGTGTTTCTGTGGTGAATGGGAAAATCCGACTTGAACCTGCCAATTCCACAACCCACCCTAAAAGTCATATTCAGTCGCCGCATGCTGGTCGCCTTTCTAATGGGTTTCTCCGGCGGGTTGCCGCTGCTGCTGACCATGGGCGTCCTGCAGGCCTGGATGAAAGAAAAGGGTGTTGATTTAACCTGGATTGGGATGATCACCCTGGTGCAGATTCCGTACACCTGGAAATTCTTATGGGCACCGTTTTTGGATCGATTTATCCCGCCTTTCCTCGGCCGGCGTCGGGGGTGGCTTCTAATTGCCCAGATTGCCTTGATGATCTCAATTGCCGGGTTGGGCTATTCGGATCCGGTAAAAAACACCGGGTTGATGATCGTTGCAGCACTTCTGGTGGCTTTTTTCAGCGCTACCCAGGATATTGTCATCGATGCCTATCGGCGTGAAGACCTGCCGGATGAAGAACTGGGTTTGGGTTCTTCGATGTACATCTATGGATACCGGCTGGGCATGCTCTTGGCCTCCGGGGGCGGGCTGATTATGGCCGATTACATGCCGTTTTCTCGAGTTTACTTTATCATGGCCTTCTGTTTGCTGCCCGGGCTTATCACCACACTGTTAACCCCTGAACCAAAGGTGGTTGCCGGCGCACCTCAGACAATGAAGGAAGCGATGATCAAGCCGCTGGTGGATTATTTCAGCCGCCATGGGGCCATCTGGATTTTAGCCTTTATTCTCCTTTATAAAATCGGCGACACCATGGCCAGTGCCATCACAACGCCGTTCTATCTGGAGATTGGTTTTTCCAAAAGCGAGATCGGCACGGTCGTCAAATTATTCGGCACTGCTGCCACCATGACGGGTGCCTTTGTGGGCGGGCTCACCCTGCTTAAACTGGGAATCAACCGCGGACTCTGGATTTTCGGAATTCTGCAGGCTTTGTCCACCGCCTGTTTTGCGATTTTGGCCAGAATCGGGTATAACATTGCCATGCTGTCGGGTGTGATTGCATTCGAGAACCTGAGCAGCGGAATGGGCACTGCCGCCTTTGTGGCCTTTATGGCCAGCATTACCAACAAAAAATTTACGGCAACTCAATATGCCTTGCTGACGAGCCTGATGGGCTTGCCCCGGGCGCTGGCATCTTCGGTGACCGGCTTTGCGGCCAAACATATCGGTTGGGAAGGTTTTTTTATCATCTGCACCCTGATTGCCATCCCCGGGATGCTTCTTCTTTTTAAGTTTGCCCCCTGGAATTCGCAGCCAGCAGAAGAGGTCGCGCAAATTTAAAATCTAAATTTTTTTAAGAGACCCATGGTTAAAAACCCGGAAAGCGAAAAAATATTGAAGAAGGTGATGCAGCTTCAGGAAAAAAGAAGAGGAATTCTGGAACTGCCTCCCGAAAAAGCCATCGAACGAATTCTGGATGATCCCCAGCCGGTAGCGCTGGTGCATTCGTTTCCGGAACAGGATTTCTATTTGCTGGTTAATGAAATCGGGCCTGAAGATTGCCTGCCGCTGCTGGCGCTGGCAACCGATAGACAATGGGAGCACATTGTTGATCTGGAAACCTGGCAGAAAGACCGCATTGAAATAAATGCTGTGACGCGCTGGATGAATTTGCTGATGGAGGCCGATCCCGGTCGATTCATCCGGTGGTTTCTGAAAGACCAGCTTGAATTTATTGAGTTTTATCTGTTTAAAAACCTGGAGATCAGGATCCGGGAACATGACCAGGATCCGGCTGAATTCGGAGACGAATACTTCAGCCTGGACGATGTCTATTACTTAAGATTTATCGATATTCCCACCAATACGGAATCTGAAAAGCTGACCGATGAGCAGCGGCGTGTATTTCTGACGCGCTTCGCCGAGCGTTTGGCGGCATACGATCATCATACCCTGCAAAGCGTACTGCTGGAAGCGGCCCATATCGTCCCGGCTGAAACCGAAGCGGACTGTTATCGCTGGCGGTCCCTGCGGCAGGCGGAAAAAGGCTTTCTGCCATTTGATGAGGCGGTCGGCATTTATCAGCCCCTAACACCGGCAGCGCTCACGAAAAAAGATAAAAAGTTCATTGGGCCTGAAGCGGAGCGGATCTCGTCTTTGCCGGTACCGATTACCCCTTTGCGGGAATTAAAGCAGGACAATCTTTTCACCCGTGGCCTGCAGAGAATTGAGGCGGCCAACACACTGCAGCTAGTACAGACCGAGTTCGCCAATCTGTGCAACCAGATCGTCGTCGCCGATCACCGGACCATCGGGGGCCGCCAGGGGCTGCAGGAAATTGTCAAAAAGGCCAGCGGGTATATCAGCATCGGTCTGGAGCGAATGTTAAAAAAAGAAGTGGACCCTGCCCGGGCGGCGGTCCTGGTTACCCGCCACACGCTTCAGGACATCTTCAGGACCGGATTTGGTGCGGCCCTGGAATTGAAATGGCGGGCGGAAAAATGGCTTTCGAAATGCTGGTTTGCCCGGGCCGATCTGAAGCTGACGTTCTGGGGAGAACAATGGATGGGCGTTGTTGGTGGGCTTCTTCTTAAAAAGCCGCTGTTTTATGATAATTACCAGACCGGCGTCTTATACCGCGAGTTTGCAGGCCTTGAAGATATCCGTCAAACTGAAGCGGTTTTTGATCAGGTCGTTGCAGTAGATGATTTGCTTTCATTGATGGATATCAGGCTGGATTCTCCCCCCCGATACGGTTTTCTGACATTTAAAAACCTTTTGCTGACGATGTGGGCCCGGCATTATCGCAGATTAAAAGGTGAGCGGCTGAAGTCACTGACGCTCGAACAGTTTAGGCCTTTCTTTGAAAACCTGCTGCCGGGGCCGGTTGATCCCGATGGCCGGTCGCCCCGAAAAATCCCTCAGAAAATGAAAACAGCGTTTCTCAGCTGGCTGGCGGCAGAAACCGGTTTGAAAGATTATGAAATTTCCGAGCGCCTGGGTCAGACCTTGGAGGATCTTTTCAGCGAGATCGAAAGCGAATATGGGCGAGTGGCTGCCGAAGAACTTGATCCGAGATTTGTAAATCTGTTCCTGCTCTCTCCCCCAAAAAAATAGAAGCTATCTCAACAAAGCCGGTGTCGAGGACGAGTACGAGCACGAGTACGAGGTAAGCGACGTTCCGCATC
>JASFPY010000381.1:0-3668 GCA_050115755.1 Desulfobacteraceae bacterium
CCGTTTTTTGGGCTCGCTGACGCGTGCATAGATTTCATTTGCATGGGCCAGAGGAACCGTTTCGTCGGCTGCGCTGTGGAAAATAAGTATGTTATGCAGGTCCGCAAGTGCGCTTGAAATATCAAAAGGATTGTTTTTAAAAGGAATATCTGAACTTTCGGAGGCATGGTCATGCTGCGAAACAAGATCGGTGCTGCGAATCGGAGCTGCCCAGGTGACGACGGCATGGGCGGCAAGATCGCGGGCGGCTGCAAGGCTGACACATCCTCCCATACTGCTGCCGAAAAGCCCCATTTTATCACCCAGATCATCTCGAGCCTTAAGCATATTTACTGCGAATTTCAGATCTCTGCAGCGTGCATCCAGCGATGTAACGGCATCAAACGGTGCTTTACTTTCACCACAACCCCGGTGATCAAAGCGAAAATATGCGATGTTGAGTTGGTTGCAATGCCGAGCCAGTTCAATTTGTTTGGGAGAATTTTTGTCGCTAAACAATCCGTGGCAACCGATGACAAATGGGGGATAGGCCAGCGGCGGCAGGTGAAGATAGCCTTTTAGCTTATATTCATCTGCTGAAAATATAATCTCTTTAATAACGGTATTTTTGCTGGACTTATTCATGGCGTTAATTTGGTGTCGGTATAAAGCACGAATTTATTTATAAATTATTTATAATATATTTAAATACTTATTTTATAAAAATTAAATTATTACTTTAATATATAATATTATAAGATTTAAATAGGCAACTCAGATTTACCACCCGATGATAATGAAAAAAAATCAGGCATATGAAGTTGAAATCAGCGACATCGCCTTTGGTGGAAAAGGCCTGGTTCGTATAAACGGCATGGCTGTTTTTGTGGACCAGGCTGTGCCCGGTGATCAGGTGTTGATTCGTATTACGCGCAAGAAAAAGAACTATGCTGAAGCGAGAGTCATGGAAATAGTAAAACCCTCACCGGATCGGATTATTCCCCCCTGTCCATACAGTGGCTTTTGCGGTGGCTGCAAGTGGCAATTTTTGGAATACGCCGTTCAATTAGCATACAAACGCCAACATGTGCAAGAGTCCCTCGGTCATATTGCCCAGATCAAAGATGCCCGGGTTCACTCCACCATAGCCTCAGCGCTGATATATGGTTATCGCAACAAGATGGAGTTCACCTGCACCGACCGCAGATGGCTGACGCCTGATGAGATGCAGCAACCTGAAATCGATAAAGGCTTTGGCATCGGCCTGCATGTGCCGGGAACTTTTTTTAAAGTATTCGATACCAAACGCTGTCTGCTGCAGCCTGAACTGGGCAACCGATTGCTTGATGATGTTCGTCAATTTATCATTGCATCTGGATTACCGGCCTACGGCCTGCACAGCCATCAAGGGTTCTGGCGGTTTTTGATGCTGCGGCATTCGTTTGCTTCTGACCGCTGGATGGTAAATATCGTTACCGCAAAAGAGAATCGGCAGGTTCTAACCTCCCTTGCAAACCGATTAATGAAAACTTACCCGGATGTCATATCCGTGATAAACAATATCACGTCGCGCAAAGCCGGCGTGACCGCCGGAGAATATGAGACGACCCTTGCGGGTGATTCAACCATTATTGACCGAATTGGGTCTTTTGAGTTTGAAATATCAGCAAACTCCTTTTTCCAGACCAATACCACGGGTGCAGCGAAATTGTATGACACGGTCAAACGCTATGCGGATTTGGGCGGTTCGGAAACGGTGGTGGATCTATACTCCGGTACCGGTACCATACCCATTCTGCTTTCCGGTGCTGCTTCAGAAGTCATCGGCCTTGAGATGGCCCCCAGCGCTATTGCCGACGCTGAAAACAATTGCCGCCATAATCAGGTCGAAAATTGCCGGTTTATCCCGGGAGATATTCGCAAAACCCTGCCGCTGATCTCGCGACGGCCGGACGTTCTTGTTATCGATCCGCCCCGAGCCGGTATGCACCCGGATGTGGCCAAACAGGTCCTGGCGCTGTTGCCCGAAAGAATCGTATACGTTTCCTGCAATCCCACCACCCTGGCCCGCGATCTCATTTTACTTAAAGAAGCCTACCGGGTGGAAGAAGTCCAGCCGGTTGACCTGTTTCCGCATACCTATCATATCGAATCGGTAGCCAGATTGGTCAAAACTTTCGCTGAAAGCTGTTGAGGCGGCAAGCACCAAGTTTAGATGTTCATTTCATATAGTTCAGGTTTCAGTGTTCAGGTGTCAGGTGTCAGCAAACAGATGACAGAGGACTGAGAACAGCCTCCATCAAGTGGCTTTTAGCTGGAGCTCGCCTCGAGGGTTTGCGGATCAAGGTCAGATAGGTTGTTCTTTTCCTGTATCTTGTACTATCTGCATCATACCCTCTGACCACTATCCTTGACACCTGACACCTGACACCTGAAACCTCTATAATTTAGAATAGGGGGAAAAATGAAAGTCGTTTTTCATGAAGATTTTTACCAGGTTTATACCACCGATCCGGCAGCGTCTGCAGGACGCATGGAGTCCATCGTGGCGGTCATCGAATCCAGCGCTGAGTTTGTCCAGGCACAACCGGCCGCCCGAAAGGACATTGAAGCGGCCCACAGCAAAACCCACATTGATTCCGTCCGTCAAAGCGGCCTTTATGAAATAGCCGCATTAGCCGCCGGCGGGGCTGTTCAGGCCGCAGGCATCGGGCTTGCCGAGCCGGCCTTTGGATTGATCCGTCCGCCAGGCCACCATGCGTCGGCTGATTCCGCCTGGGGGTTTTGTTTTTTCAACAATATGGCCGTGGCAATGCAGGCGCTTAAAAATACAGGTCAAATCAAAACAGCTTATGTACTGGACATTGACCTTCATTACGGAGACGGGACGGTGAACATTCTTGAATCCAAAAATTATGTCAAAGTTCACAATGTTCAGGCCTCAGATCGCCAGTTGTTTCTGGCGGAAATCGAACAGGAACTGGATAGCTGCCAGGTGGATCTGATCGGAATTTCGGCCGGCTTTGACAATCACCGTGACGATTGGGGAGGGCTGCTTCTGACCGAGGACTATTTCAAAATTGGCAAACTCGTTCAGGCGGCAGCAAACAGATCCGGAGGTGGCTGCTTCGGGATCCTGGAAGGTGGCTATAATCACCAGGTATTGGGTCAAAACGTAATGGCGTTGATTGAAGGATTAGGTGGCAATTAAGGTTTTATCTGAATTTTGCACAAAAAGATTTTCATCTATTTTCATGAAAAATTCAGGTTGTAACCTTTTGAGATTAAATGGATCCTAGATATCGGATGGGCAGTATGGCCTGTCCGATGGGATGCAAATTCTTTTGTTTTTCATCCTTCCTCCTTAAACTGCGCAAGGAAGCCGGCGACCGTGAGGCACCGGGGGGCTGTTCCAGCCTTCCATACTTCCTTGCGCTTTTGTGTATGGCCCAAAACCTCCTGATAAACCGGATTGGACGCCGTCTCGATGAGCATTAGTAGTCGCTTCAGCGGTATTGGCCTTTAATAATAAAAGATCTCCTGATCGCCATTAGGAGATAAGAGATTGATTTAAAAATATAATGCTGCTATATTAAATGGCGGAAGTGCATGGGAATCGAACCCTGTTCGACGCCTATAACAAATTGATACTGTCTTTAATATTTTTTCCATTTTTAGTCGCGGGGTAA
>JASFPY010000382.1:0-3659 GCA_050115755.1 Desulfobacteraceae bacterium
GTTTCCCCGATACCCGCGATCTTGATTTGAAATATCCACACCGTTTTTCTTTTTGCGGCCGACGGCAACACTTACGTTGTCGTCTGAATATCGACCCCGGGCGGCAATGGCGCTTTTTTCTTGTGTGCCGGTGCTATTAAATCGGACGTGGATTCGGACCTGTTCAACCGGTTTGTCAAACTGGTCAAGATAGGCCTGCACGCGCCGGATTGCCTCGGCCGTATCAACGACAACCAATGAATTAACCCGTTTGCTGACGGTAACACTTCCTCCGCCGGAAAGCATGCTTCGGACAACCGGTACCAGCTCCTCAGCCTTGCGATACTGAACTTTGATCACAGCCACTTCACTGGCCGAAACAGCAGTAAATAAGAATACCAGGAACAGCACCCGGCCGAAACACAAAAAATTGCGCAAGACAAATTTTTTTCTGAAAAATATCATCCGTCCCGTCCAAGGATCCCATCTTTTGCAATAGTAATAAAATTTTATCACACCCGTAACTTGAGATCAAATTTGCATCCGCCGGCATCGTCACCGCCGGTTTACCGGGACATCGGTGTCGTCTTCCCTAATTTGAAGCGTTCAATTGAAGTTATTGACATTTGAAAACCGCCCGTCTAAATTTAAATGCGTGAGAAAAAATATTGAAGCCCATTCAAAACCCCTTTTCCGCTGGTTTGTGGCTTTTGTCCCCGCAGAGCGGGATGACGTTGCCAAAAGACCGCAAAATTAGCTCCTAAACGGTTTTGAAATGGCCTCTGGGCATTTTTATAGCCATACAACCGTGAGTCGCGAACATTACAATGTTCGCTTTTTCATTTTGCCTAAATTCGAGGAGGTTAGACATGTTTCTATCATTGACTCAAAGCCGCAGAAGTATCCGAAAATACCAGGAAAAACCGGTAGCGTCCGAGAAAATCGATTTGTTGGTGGAAGCTTTTCTGCGCGCACCGACATCAAGGGGGAAAAATTCCTGGGAATTTGTTGTCGTTACCGATTCCGTTCTGCTGGATAAGCTTTCCAGCGCAAAACCGCATGGAGCGGCTTTTTTGAGAGATGCAGCTCTGGCAATCGTGGTATGTGCAAATCCACAAATAAGCGACGTGTGGATTGAAGATGCATCGATTGCGTCCATTTTTATCCATCTGGCTGCCGCTTCGCTCGAGCTCGGTAGTTGCTGGATCCAGATAAGAGAAAGAAAACACAACGACACGCAAACAGCTGAAGCGTATATCGCTGAAATACTGAACCTGCCGGCGCATATCAAGGTGGTATCGATGATCGCCATCGGCTATCCGGATGAGCATAAGTCCGGGCATCCAAAAGAAAGCCTGCCTTATGATAAAGTATCACTAAACAATTACGGCGTGCTTTATTCCAGTCGTCTTTGAGGCCCATCAATATCTTCCTTGCTGCAAAATGAAAAATATAATATCCTGACAGATAATCTCATTGCCTTTTTAGCAGAAGCCCTTTTTAGATTATGAAAGAGGAAAAACGATATGTGACCGCCCAGGAACTGCTGCTTGATTCCTTTGAGCTCGGCCTGCGTATATTCAAAAGCGGTTTCAGGCCCAGTTTTATTATCGCCATATGGCGCGGCGGCACACCGGTCGGTATTGCGGTTCAGGAAATACTGGAACATCTGGGCGTTAAAACCGATCATATCGCCATTCGCACCTCTTCTTATTACGGTATTAAAAAACGTGACAAAATGGTAAACGTTCATGGGCTGGAATATGTCATCGGGCATGCGAACTGGGAAGACGGCCTCCTGATCGTGGATGATGTATTTGATACCGGCAGCAGCATTAAGGCGCTACTCCAGACCCTCAGAGCAAAGATGCGTCGCAATATGCCCAGAGACATCCGCATTGCCACCGCCTGGTTTAAGCCAAAATACAATTTAACGGACATCGTTCCGGATTATTATATTCATGAAACGGATGAGTGGCTGGTTTTTCCACACGAACTGGAAGGGCTTAGCCGTGAAGAGATATTCACCCATAAAAAGGGAATGAAAAAGCTGTTTGAAGATGCGGGGTTGGATTAAGCGCCGAAAACGCACCGCGTCCGGCATTTTGATTTTGGATTCCGGATTTTGGAATTTTGAATTGGAAAAAAAGACGCGATGATTTAAGATGCTATCGTACAAAACTTCAATAAGCTAATTATTGATTTACCCACTCCTCGGCATCCGCCAAACTGTGGAAAACTTTAAATGCCTGGGGCAAATCTTCAGCGATTTTCGCAAAAGCTTCTGCCAGATCCGACTGCACCCCGGATTCGACGACCAGCGCCGTTTTGTTTATCCGGGAATCTTTGGGGTAGTTTTGTTTTATGAAGTCTTTCAATTTGGACAAATCATCGTGGGACAAATTTTGCGGACCTTCACGAAATAGCCAGATTCTATTTTGTTCCGGAATCTCTTTCACATAGAACAACCTTGCAACGCCTTGCTGGATATCTCTGAGATCAATCCCGGCTTTGGGCTCGATTAAAATATAATTCTTTTTTATTGTTATTTGGGGTGGCATTTTGCGGATACCATTGATTGGGTTTGCGTTACTGCGATTGTCTGCAGCAAGGTTCTTTGAAGCGCTCAGTCTTTGAATATCACCGGCCAACCGGGCAAGTCAATACCACATTTTTTCTTGGATTAGATTTTATCTGTTGTTTTTTATTATCCATCAATGTTAGAATTTTTTTGCCCATGATGCTTGCCCCTCGCTACTGGTTTGGTGTCATGGTTAGGCTATCTCGGTTGTTCCGGAATGGGCGACTGGGATAGCCTGTACTTTTTGGTCTGATCTCAGACCATATGAGCATTTTGAGCCGAGCCTTAATCCGCCAGACATTCTGGCGGACCATGAGCGCTTAGACGCATTTTTAAACGGGTTCTAAAGAATTCTTTGACCATATTTTTGGTATAAGCCGATCTTGTGCAGTTCAGACGGCAGGGGAACTTTTTTAATATCCAGCAACCACTCAAATAGTTCGATTTTTAGTTCTTCAGCACACCTTACCTTCCAGCCTAAAAATACATATTCGCTGCAAAATAATGCCCGCGCATCGGCAGACACTCGGCCGAAAAGGTGGCCGGTGATGCCTTCATAATCATAGCCGGTACCGATTCGATCATACATCCAGTTAAACGCCTCGGCGACATAGGGTCGATATTCTTCCTTCAAGGGATGCCAGTAGGCAGTACCTTTATAGTTTGCCAAAACTTTGCTTAACGGGTTCGGAACGGCACCCCTGCTGATCGCCTCAAGTGTCATTACCCTGTCAACATCGGCCAGCCGGCAAGCAACCCCGCTGTGAGTTTCGCAGCCACCTGTCTTCCATCTGATAATTTTGCTGATCAAGCTATCTCCGCGCCATTGAAGAAGATCCATTGTTTGAATCTGATGCCTTAAGGTAAGGTATCTTTCTAGATTATTCATTTTTCTTTCCTTTACATGGTCTAAAGGAACCCGTTGCCTGCCTCACTTTCATGTGCCTTTACGCTTTTCTACTTTTGGGTACCATATCAAGGTTGGTTTTTTGTTCGATCCGGCCTAAAAATAAAAGTAGCGGTTACGTGTATTGACAATCAAACTCAGTCAGCAGCCGCGTTGAATTTGTACCCGATACCATAAACCGTGCTGATAATT
>JASFPY010000383.1:0-3655 GCA_050115755.1 Desulfobacteraceae bacterium
CCATGAATTGGCCAAATTACAGGAGGTTGGACCCAAATACGCCGTGCGAATCATTGAACATCGCCAGAAATACGGACCCTTCAAACTGACCGAAGAACTCATGGAAATTCCGGGAATCGGCCTTGGGACTTACGACAAAATTAAGGATCAAATAATCGCTCAATAAGTGTCATACTCCATCATGTGATAGTTCTAAAAATCAGCCACCCCGTTTCACTGGGTGGCTGATTTGTTTTGACGATGTCCACGTTGAGCGAATGCTAACCCCGACCTGACGGAGGTGTCAAATGCGAAAATTAAAATCCTGGATTGGCTTAATTTCAGTGCTGCTTTTAATTCTTATCTGGCTTCCGGCGCTATGGGCCGAAGAGACGCAAAAAATTAACATCAATACCGCACCGGCAGATGAATTGATGATTTTAAAAGGAATCGGCGTAAAAAAGGCAAAAGCCATCATTGAGTTTCGTGAGAACAATGGCCCTTTTGAGCAGCCTGAAGATCTTATCAACGTTCCGGGGATCGGACCTAAAACATTCGAAGCCAATAAAAATCGTATCATTGTAGAATAATTGTATTCTGGCATAATTTTCGCAATTACTGCACAATTATTTGCTTAAATTTAAGATATTTCTTGACAAACCCCATCTATTTAAGTTAGCACTTGCGTGCAATTAATTGGGCCTTTAACACTTCGGAGGAGCAGGTGATCTATGACACTCACAAAAGCAATGATTGTTGATGCCGTCCATGAGCAACTAGGATACCCTAAAAACAAATCCGCCGAAATGCTTGAAACTTTGCTGGAATTAATCAAGAGCAACCTGGAAAAAGGCGAAGATGTCCTGATCAGCGGGTTTGGAAAATTTTGTGTCAAGGACAAGAATGAACGTCGCGGAAGAAACCCTGCCACCGGAAACGACATGATACTGGACAGGCGCCGGGTTGTGACGTTCAGGTGCTCCCATCTGTTAAGGGATAAAATCAACAATCAACTTTAGCAAATTTCCAACCATGCCAGAGGCTTAATCAGGTTGTCGGTTCCAACGCACCAGGGGATGGAGAGAGTCAACTGGCCTTATGACCGTTTCAATTGACACGGCTACCATATGATTCATACGGCATCTCTTCTTATCGAATGAGATGCCTTTTTTAATGGGAAACTACCATGCCGGGCATTTTGATTCGGTGGCTGACCACAACAGCCGCTATCGTGGCCACTGCTTATTTGCTGGATGGGATCCAGGTCAGCGGTTTTTTTTCAGCTCTTTTTGCTGCCGCGATGCTGGGTATCCTGAACGCCTTTTTCCGGCCGATTGCGCTGCTGCTTACCCTTCCGATTAACATTCTGAGCCTCGGCCTGTTCACATTTGTCATCAATGCGCTCATGCTTAAGATGGCCTCGGGCGTTATTCCGGGATTTAGCGTCTACGGGTTCTGGACTGCCATTTTCGGTTCTTTTCTGATCAGCGTGATCAGCTGGCTCTTAAATTCGTTCATCAGCGAACGTGGATCGCTGATTGCTATTAAACCCAAACAGGGCGCTGATGCCAGGACAGGAGAGCAGGACGACACCATTGATCTGGAGCACAAAGGGGATAACCGCTGGGAATAGATACCGCATGGGGCATGGCGCATGGAGCATAGCGTATGAATAGAAAAATGTACAGCCTTCCAAAGTTTTGTGGCGATTTGTTTTACGTTTAAACGTTTGGGATTATTCAAAAGAAAATCCCTGCAGCCAGGATGGACTGCAGGGTTTTTTGTGTTTCTTCCCGTTTTTGATGTTTGTGCTATTCCGGAAACAACGCTTTGGGCCGTGTCGTATCTCCGGTGGCATTGGGGAAATCTTTGGCGACATACGCTTTCTTGCCGGTTTCAAGCAGATGGTTGGCCGCTTCCATAAAGTTGGCAAAACGATGTTTGCACTCATAGAAGCCATGCCACCACGCGTAGTCAGGAGCCATCATCATCGCACCCATGCGGGCTCGCCGGCCCTCATGGTGCCACAGCTCGTAATACTCGGTCTCTAAACTTTCATCGAAAAACCTGGTTTTGTCCAGAAGGCCCTTTTCATAAAGCTCGTCAAGTTTGGCCTTGGCGGGTTTGAAATAGACTTCGTTATACTCTTCCACAGCCTTGTCGAAGCCATCATAGAAATCATTGATCCAGGAGGCGCCATGACAGGCGCTGCAGATGTTTTTCATTTTCTGGCGTTCATCTTGCCAGTTGGTGCCGGAGGGAAAGGGCTTGAAGTCCTGGGGACGAACCGTCAGAGGGGCCTGGGTCTCCCATGAAAGCCGCGAGGTCACATCGTGGCTGGTGGGTTCCTTCCCGGAGCCGGACATGTGGCAGGCCGCACAGGTGGGGGCGCGGTAATCCACCCCCGCTGTCCAGGTACCACCGGCGGCGTTGAAATTGTACTCAGACTTGTAGGCGTGGTAGATGGTACCGTGCTTGGATTCCTCATAGATTTCGATCTGGGGATGATCCGGGCCCAGGTGGCACTGGTCACAGGCCTCTGGCATGCGGGCTTCAGCCACCGAAAACCGATGGCGCGTGTGGCATGACGTGCAGGCGCCCTTGCTGCCGTCCAGGTTGAGCCGTCCCACACCGGCGTTGGGCCAGGTTGCTGGATCGATTACGCCGTTTTCATCGATCTTGATCACCGTGCCGTGACAGTTGAAGCAGCCGGTCTTGCGCTCATTATCCGAATTCATTCCTTTGTTCAACCAGGGATCCAGTTTCCAAATGATCTCGATGGTATTGGCATGTTTGCTTTTGCTGTACTGGGTGGCCTCATCCGGGTGGCAGCGAGAGCAATCCTTGGGTGTGACAATCGAGGCAATGGGCATTTTGTATTTGGTTTCTCCCCAGGGCATATCCGATCGACTATAATACTTCTCATGGTCCTGTGCGATGTCCTGGTCACCGGGCTGCACCAGATGGCAGTCCAGGCAGGTAATATTGGCGTTGGCATGGCGGCTCTTGGCCCAGTCCGCAAAAACACCGGGAGTCATTACGCGGTGGCATTCAATACATGCTTGGGCTTCCGGAGGGACACTGCGCTCAATCCGGTATTCCTTGACCTTGGCAAAATTGGGCTGCTGAGCCATGACTGCAGTTACAAAAAGACCGACGGTCAGCAAACCGATGGTGAGAAACAGCAATGTTCGCCTCATGGGTCTTGCTCCTTTCAATTGATGTTTTATAGCAGAAGAAAGTTGTCTAAAAACATATTTACAGCTGTTTGAGCCCTTTAGCCTGGTAAGGCATCTTTCTGGTCTGGCGAAACATCACCACACCTCTTTCAGAATGCACCAGATCATAATGGCAATCAATGCATTTTTTCTCGTATCCCGGTTTTGCGTATAGCACTGAGCGGTGGGCCAGCATGGCACCGCGTTTATGCGGCATGTGCAGCAAATTGCGATGGCATTTCTGGCACTCGCTGTTTTCAAAAGCGGCGTAGGCGTTATTGCGCGCTTTTTCCCTGTCATATTCATCAGAAAAAAAATGAACAGCCACGTCCTTAATACCGTGGTAGGTCTTGGCAAAGAAAAAGTCGAAGGTGTCCTGAGGGGCGGGCAGGTGGCAGTCCATACAATCTACAACGACGCCTGAAGCGTTGTTGGTATGCGTGGAGGAGCGCCACGCC
>JASFPY010000384.1:0-3651 GCA_050115755.1 Desulfobacteraceae bacterium
CCGCCATGGAAAGCATGGCGTAAATAAAAAATACCAGCAGCAGAAAGACAATGTCAATTAAAGGCAGCATTTCGATTCGTGCTTTTTTCGATGCGGGCAGATCGACTTTCATGTTACACCTCCGCTTAGAAGTGGTTTCAAAATCCCATCTAAGGCCCAATGGCTGCGTTGCATGCCTCCGGTAAATGCTCACATACCCCATGTATGCTGCGCTTTCCCGATCGGCCTGACGCCTTGCCCTTGAACCTGATCTGAGATTTTGAAACCACTTCTAGTTTTTGCCGCCGGGTTGGGTTAGTTTTTCGAATACAATTTCAAGGCTGGTGGCATATTTTTCGATGAGCATGGCTGCATTTTCGACGCGCGAATTAAAATAGTTATAGGGGAAAACCGATAAAATGGCGATCCCAAGACCGGCCGCGGTTGTTATCAGCGCCTGTGCAATTCCGCTGGTCACCTCCTGGGGATGCTCGATGCCCGCTGCACCTAAAATTTCAAAAGATGAAATGATTCCCAGAACCGTTCCAAAAATTCCCAGCAGCGGGGCGACCGTGATCATGGTGTCCAAAACGCCCATAAAACGCCGCATATGTTTGACCTGATCGGCCGCCGCCGCTTCCATGGCCTTTATCATTGAAAATTCTTTGTGCAAAATGCCGCTGACGAGAATTTTAATAATATAATCTTTGGTATGAACCGTTTTGTTTTTGATTGATTCCCAGTCTCCCTGACGGGCGAGTTCCAGGATTTCATCCACCAGTGTTGGCTGACTTTGTATGCCAAGCCTAATCCAGAAAATGGCCCGCTCAATGACCACACTCAGCGCCAGAATCGAACAGGCCAGCAAAGGGTACATAACGGGACCCCCTTTATCAAAAATATGCCACATCTTTCTGACTCCCTGTTTCCTTTGGTTTCAATAGGAGCAATCTCCCCTGGCCGGATTTAGAACCATCTCAAAAATGTCTTTTGGCTCAGTATCTTTGTTGGTGCCTCGTTTCAAATCCTCGACATACTACAGTATGCCTGCGGTTTAAAACTCGGCCCCGCCGCGATCTTGAACCAAAATCCTGTTTTTGAGATTGGTTCTAGAGTTTAAATGCCACGCCGACGCGAAAGCTTGGATCCGGCGGGCTGAAACCAAATGCTTCTTGATAGTGTTCATCAAAAAGGTTTTGGATCTTTCCGAAAATTTTAAAATCTTTGATAAAGCGATTATTCAGATTGAACGTATAGGAGGTCGCCAGATCCACAAGAAAATAATCGTCCAGCGTCACCCGGTTCGCCGGAAAGGCTCGAAAATCAAGGTCATCGCGCTCACCCACATAAATGCCGTCGAACCGAATCTGAAACCCCTTCCAGGCCCAATTGACATAGCCGGAAGCCGTGTGCTCCGGCCGGCGCAAAAGGTCCTTGCCTTCCTCAAAGGGTGAACTCGGCCCGCCGACACCACCGTCATCTTTGACCTCGGTATCCAGATAGGTGTAATTGCCACCCAATGTTAATCCAAAGCCGGGCTTACATAACGCCATCAGCTCGATTCCCTGGCTTTCGGCTTCCTGAATGTTATCATAATCCGGGGCCGGGGCCGGCCGGTTTATAAATGCAATTAGATCATCAAATTTTTGATAAAAGTATGTGGCACCCAAAACAAGCTTATTTTTCCATAGCGCCTGATCGACACCCACCTCCCAGGAATACGATTTTTCCGGGTCCAGATCCGGATTGCCGGTGGCAAATCCCTGGGCGAACTGTTCGGTAAAGGTGGGTGTCTTGAAACCTTTTCCGGCCGCGCCCCGAAGTGTTGTGCCCGTTTTGGTTAAATCGTATGCAAGCGAACCGCGCGGGACAAATTCATTGCCGAACTCGCTGTTATCTTCATAACGCGCTCCGGCCGTCAAATGCAAGCGATTATAAAAAGACAGTTGCTCCTGGGCATACCACCCCCGGTTGTCCCGATCCTTGCTCAAACTATCTTTTGTTTCGGCTCCCAAAAAGATCGATCGGGTTAGTTGATCGTAATCTTCATCCAGATATTCGAATCCGGCCGTAAAGGTCGAACGAACCGTTTCGGTTGACGGGTATCGAATATTAAAATGGTAATCAATCGAGTAACGGGTCTCATCGGTTTCCGAGAAAAAAGCGCCAAAGGGGTCTGCCACCACATCTTCCGGGTCATTATAATCCTGTTCATTCTTATGATAGCCAAACAGCACCGCATGCTCCAGCCATGGCAGCATCTGGTATTGAGCGTTTATGCCGCCCACCCAATCATCGTTTTCCAGATTCTGATTGGGATCCAGCGGGGAATATTTGTCACCGGCATCGCCGGTCGGAAACTTAAATTTTGAGTCTTCGTAACGCCCGGTGAAAGTGACATCCAGATTGTCAAGGGGATACACATCCACCCGGCCGCTTAAGGTGTTGTTCCAGTAGTCATGGTTGACATCCAGGTAGCCGTTATCATCCACCCGGGCGTAGGCCAGGCTGGCTCCGATCGCCTCATTTCCCCCCGTAAAGCCGACACTTTGTTCACCGATGTAATTCTTATCCCCCTTTAAATAGGTTCCATTTGAAGTCGAGACCCGCAGCGAAGGTTTGCCCTCACCCGGTTTGGTGATAAAATTGATCACCCCGCCGATGGCATCCGATCCGTATAAGGCGCTCTGTGGCCCGCGGACAATTTCAACCCGTTCAAAATTTTCGGTCAGCAAAGAGCCGAAATCAAAACCGCCGCCCCCCAGGTTGACGCTCACACCGTCGATCAGGACTTTTGTAAAGTTATCTTCGCCGCCACGCGGATAAAGCGCCGTTACGCCGCCCCGGCCGCCGCTGCGCAAAATATTAAACCCGGGAACCGTTCGTAAAACGTCCTGGGCATCGACAGCCTGGCGCTCTTTGATCTCTTCTTCGGTAACCACCGTAGTTGAAACTCCCAATTCTTTGACCGGCGTCTCGGTTCGTGTAGCCGTAACCAGGGTTTCATCCATGATGGGGACCGAGTCTTCTTTTTCAGAATCTGCCAGAGCCGGACGGTTTCCCATCAGCAAAATTATGATACCCATTAGAAGATAAATAGCCTTTGATTTCACCCCTTTCCTCCTTCCATGAACGTTGATTCTTTTTCCGTTTATCTAAAACGCTTTAAGGACATCGTGTATAGGGCACCCGATACATCACATGCACATCGCAAATAAAAAAGCCCTTCAAGCAATAACGCTTGAAGGGCTGCACCCAGTTTTCTTAACCCTTTTTATATGATGTGCTTTCTCTGTCTTCCGCAGAGCTTTGGCGATTAAACAAGGCAGGTCTTCTGGCTTTCGGATCCTTCTACTCGCTGCGCCTTCCCGTCTGGCTTCAACCAGACAGTGGCATCCTGCAGCATTCGTCCCCGATTACAGCGGCGGGACCACTCCCGATTTTAACGGGATTCCCTATTAAGCCCAACGGGCACCTTGATTGCCTAATATGTAAACTTAGAATGTTTGTCAAGCACAAACACTATTTCCTATTTAAAAATTTATACGGCACCACCGTAACGCGCGGCAAATCGCCCAGCGGGCTGCTGTCGACCAGCAGTTTGCAGCCGTAGGCTTCTTCCAGGGTTTTGAAATTTAAAACCTCGTCGGGCGAGCCCATACACACGATTTC
>JASFPY010000385.1:0-3646 GCA_050115755.1 Desulfobacteraceae bacterium
AACGCATAAAAACAGCGGAATTTCATAAATCCTGTTCCTGGCCACGAACCAGCCCTGGGTGGCCGAAGCAAAGGCAAAATTTCCGACACAGGCCATGGCAAAAATAAGCAGCCCCTGGGGCCAGCTGCTGATGTTGTGCAGGATCAGGTCGGAATTAAAGATAAACATGAACGGCAGGATGGCGGTCCGAATGTCGTACATAAATCCCTGCAGGCCGGTCGGCACCGGCGGTGACTTGGCGATCGCCGCGGCTGCATAGGCCGCCAGCCCCACCGGGGGCGTATCATCGGCCAGGATACCGAAATAAAAACAAAAAAGATGAGCCGCCATCAGCGGCACGATAAACCCCTGCATCCCGCCGATCGCCACAATAGCCGGGGCGGTCAGCGATGCCATCACAATATAGGTCGCGGTGGTGGGCAAGCCCATTCCAATGATCAAACTGGCCACAGCGGTAATGACCAGCATCAGAAAAATGTTACCGCCCGAAAGGGTGTCGATGATCTGGGTGATCAGCTGACCCAGCCCGAGCGCCACCACGCCGACGATGATGCCGGCGGCAGCCGTGGCCAGGGCCACCGAGACCATGTTGCGTCCACCGGCTGCCAGCGCCGAAAAGATATCGACAACGCTCTTTTTAAACGCCGGCCCCAGCGGTTCCTTGTTGAGGTAGGCCTTTACCGGATTCTGGAAAAACATCACAATGGCCATCACCCAGATGGCATTAAAGGCCGCCAGCTCCGGAGAGTGCCGCACGACGATCAGCTCATATAAAAGGAAGCAAAGCGGTAAAAGGTAATGGGCCCCGCTGAACAATGTTTTAAAAAAGGGCGGCAGTTCGGCCCGCGTCATGCCCCTGAGACCCAGTTTGGAGGCTTCAATATGGGTAATAAAAAACAGCGCGGCGTATGAGGCAAAGGCCGGGATGGCTGCGGCTTTGATCACATCGATGTATGGCACGTTGACGTACTCGGCGATAATAAAGGCGGCGGCCCCCATAATCGGCGGCGCCAGCTGGCCGTCGGTGCTGGCCGCCACTTCAACGGCGGCGGCTTTGGTGCTCGGATAACCGACTTTTTTCATCAACGGGATGGTGAACGTGCCGGTGGTCACAATATTGGCAATGCTGGATCCTGACACCAATCCGGTCAGGCCACTGCCCATGATCGCCGCTTTAGCCGGACCACCTTTAAACCCGCCCAGCAGGGACAGCGCCAGTTTGATAAAATACTGCCCGGCACCGGCCCGGTCCAGCATGGCACCGAATAACACAAAAAGGAATACAATGGTCGCTGAAACATCCAGGGGAATGCCGTAAATGCCTTCGGTTGACATGGTCATTTGCCCCATCAGACGATTCAGCGAAGTCCCTTTGAAAGCGATTAAGTCCGGCATGTAGGGTCCCAAAAATGAATAGATCAAAAATATCGTCGCAATCGCCGGCAGGGCCGGTCCGATCACACGGCGCGTGGCCTCAAGCAGCAAGACAATCAGGATAAACCCGATGACGATGTCCCGGGTAATCGGAGCCCCGTAGCGGGTGATCAGCCCGGCATAGTCGATGACAATATAAATTGCGGCAAGCGCCGCAATAACTCCGATAATATAATCCAGCAGGGGAATTCGGTCTTTGGCCGAAAAATACTTCAGACCGAAGCGCGTTTTCTTGAAAAGGGGATAATTTAAAAAAACAATTAAGAGGGCAAAGCCGAGGTGGATGGCACGAATGAAAGTGGAATCGAGGATCAGCCAGCTGGCAATGGACAGTTGAAAAGAACTCCATGCAACGGCAATGGTGGGAATCACATATTTCGGCAAGCCGTGGGGCTTTCTTCCGATTCCCTCTTCTTCTTCGGCCATCCGCTTTGCGATTTCAAGGCCCTCATCCTTTTCTTCGATTTCGTGGTTACTCATAATAATCACCTAATCCGAAAAAAACGTTTGACGGCAAAAAAAGCTCGCTATCCCGACACGGTATCTCAATTTGAGGTGCGAGCAAATTCAAACGGCGGCTAAGATCGAATAAATCTCAATACACCGGCAGCACAGACAGCACGCACACAAACAGCCTACGATAACCATTTTGCTGAAAGATTTTTAAATAACAATTTGGAGGCGGCGGTTGTTATAACCGCCGCCCCCAGGCAGGCTATTTGTTACTGCTTACATTAATCCGGCTTCTTTGTAATATTTTTCAGCACCCGGATGAAGGGGTGCAGACAGACCTTCCAGCATGTTTTGTTTGGTCAAAACCGCATAAGCGGGATGAAGTTTTTTGAACGCATCAAAATTATCAAAAACTTCTTTTGTAATGGCGTAAACGACATTTTCCGGAACTTTGGCGGAAGTGACAAACGTCGCCTTGACGCCAAAGGTAACGACATCGGCGTCATTCTGGGCACCCGGATAAAGTGAAACGGGAATTGTTGCTTTGGCGTAATACGGATTGTCGGCAATGAGTTTGTCAATACCGGGACCGGAAACCGCTACAAATCGAACCTTGCGAGCGCCGGCGGTCGCCTCTTTAATGGCGCCGCTGGGATGTCCGACGGTGTAAAAGAAGGCATCGATGCGACCGTCCTGCAACAAACCGGGCGCTTCGGCGGCCTTGACACTTTCGGCCGTTATATCCGTTTTATAATCAATGCCCACGGCGGTAAGCGCATCGATGGAATTCTGACGCTGCCCGGAACCGGGGTTGCCGATGTTGACCCGTTTGCCTTTGAGGTCTTCTATCGTTTCGATGCCGGCGTCAACCGCGGCCACCAGGCTGATGGATTCCGGATGAATGCTGAAAACAGCGCGCAGATCTTCCTGTTTGCCCTTGTCTTTCCATTCTGCCAGCCCATTGATCGCCTGATACTGCCGGTCGGATTGGACAACACCAAACTCCAGGTCGCCGGACATGACCGCATTGACATTGAAAACGGATCCGCCGGTGGATTCAACCGTGCAACGAATACCGTATTCGTCTTTTTTCTTGTTTACGATCCTGGCAATGGCGCCTCCGGTGGGATAGTAGACACCCGTAATCCCGCCGGTACCGATGGTGATAAAGGTGGTCTTAGCCGCCGCTTCGGCGGCCTTTTCTTCGGTTTTGGCTTTCTCTTCGGGTGCACAACCCATAATAAGGGCAAATCCAAAGATCACAGCTAAACTCAAAATAAATACTTTTTTCATCTGCTCCTCCTTACTGGTTAGCCTGTTTGTGATTATGCTTGGTCACTTTCCCTATTGCTTATTGTTTCCCCCTTCAATATTGCCATCCCATAATTTAAGGGGACATTATCAATAACTCAACAGGCGGTTAAGTGTCAAAGATTTAGCAAATCAATATTACGAATGCAAGACTTTTGTAAGTGTTTGAAATTCAACGAGGGGGCGAAGTATTTGTTGCAAAATTTTGGGTTTCTGTCGTCTGTTTTCTGTCTTCTATCGCCGGTATTTTTCAGCCAGCGCAGAAACGTATTCGGCTTCATCTTGCCGACCCCGCTTGCGGCAGCCGCCGGCATAAACCTCACTTTTTTGCTTTAACGTCATGACTGCCGCTTTATATTGTTGCGGTGTCAAAAGGCCGCTATCGATTATTTTGATCAGAGACTGAATTCGATATTTGTCCAGCCCGGCGGCTTTTGAAAGCTGATCA
>JASFPY010000386.1:0-3645 GCA_050115755.1 Desulfobacteraceae bacterium
TTTCATTTCCATCCTTGTATTTCGCACCCTGAACCGGAAACCGTATCTGGCGGTCGGATGGTTATGGTACCTGGGCACCCTTATCCCGGTGATTGGCCTGGTTCAGGTTGGTATGTGGCCGGCGATGGCTGATCGGTGGGCCTATGTGCCGACGATCGGGCTGTTTATCATACTGGCCTGGGGTTTCAGCGAAATTGCCTGCCGCTGGCGATACCAACGCATTGTGCTGGCCGGTCTGTCCGTGAGCGCCTTGACGGCGCTTCTGATTCTCAGCTATCTCCAGATAAGCCACTGGCGAAACAGCGTATCGCTTTTTGAACACGGCATAAAGGTGACCGGAGGGACCTGGAAAGTGCATAACAACCTGGCAAACGCGCTGAATGCACGGGGCAGAAGCAGCGAGGCAATTGGGCACTATAAACATGCCCTGGAACTCGATCCGCCGGAACCTGAAGGCGTCCACTACAATCTGGCAATTGCCCTGACATCCATGGGCAGGCTTCAGGAGGCGATTGAGCAATATTATGAGGCCATTCACATTAATCCGGATTATGCCGACGCCCACGTCAATTTGGGCGCGGCACTTGCCAGGCTGGGCAAAACGGCTGAGGCGAGTCGTCATTATTTTGAGGCATTAAGAGTGGACCCGAATTTTGCGCAGGCGAATTATAATCTGGGAAATCTGCTGCTGGCGCAGGGCGAAACCGATGCAGCAATCAGCCGTTATTCAAAAGCGGTGCACATTAATCCGCTTTTTGCTGAGGCATACAATGGTCTGGGTCTGGCATTCATGCAAACCGGAAAGCTCGAGCAAGCTGTTTTTTGTTTTCGCGAAGCCGCAAAGCTCAATCCAGCATTTAGCGACGGTCTGAGAAATTTAAAATTAGCAGAGTCCATATCTAAAAAAATTTTTCAAGCGGTCAGCGGTATGCGGGATGCCCTGAACTTTAATATGCAGACACAAGATCTGGACCATAAAGTAAACGACCTGCTTGAAAAAAAGCAAAAATTGGAAAAAACGCTTAAACATTTTAAGAAGACATTATCCCGGCAGCCGGGATTTGCTGAATTTGATCAAAACAATATTGCCGTTGTACTGGCGGTAAAGCGCAAATATGAGCAGAAACTCGATTTGTTCAGGCGCATCAGTGAGGTTAAGCCAGACAGTGCTGAAGCTGACTACCACATCGCATGCATCTATTCAAGAAAAGGACAGATCCGCAAAAGTATCAGTTTGCTGAATCAGGTAATCGCAAAAGGCTTTGATCGCTGGGAATTGATTGAAACCGATTCAGATCTGGATCTCATAAGAGACGATGACAATTTTCCAAGAAGGGTTGAGGGGTAAAACAGGTGCCAACCGAGACAGCTGTAAGCATCTCACACGAGAAATCCACTGATCCCTGGAAACCGCGTTATCAAAAAGAACGCATGGCTCACTGGGACCGTGTATCTGCAAAAAAGGCAAATGCAAATCGACCGGGTGCTTATTACCACAAACTGTTGCGATGCTATTATCGGTTTTTTATCCCACCGGGATTGCGAATCCTGGAAGTCGGCTGCGGGCATGGAGATTTGCTGACCGCTCTTGAACCCGCTCTGGGGGTGGGTATTGATTTTTCGGAGGAGATGATCCGATGTGCCGCCGAGAAACACAAAAGTTTATCCTTTATTCAGGCCGATTCCCATGATTTGCCACTGAAGGGGACTTTTGATGTTATTATTCTTTCAGACCTCGTGAATGATCTCTGGGATGTCCAGAGCGTTTTACAGGAATTGCGCAATTTTTCACACCCCGGCACGCGCCTGGTCCTGAATTTCTTCAACAATCTATGGCGCATTCCGCTGTCAGCAGCGAAAAAGATGGGCCTGGGTTTTGAAACGCTGGAACAAAATTGGTTTTCACCTCAAGATATTTTTAATTTGCTTGAACTGGCCGGATTTGAAGTTATCAGCACCAGGCCGTTGATTCTTTTTCCGCTGCGGTTTCACCTTTTTTCTAAGATAGCAAACCGCTATCTCGTGAATTTTATTCCGCTGAGATGGTTTGCGTTGACCAACCTGGTTATTGCGCGACCCACACCCGATTCGATGCAATCTTTGTCCGGCTTTGAAGTTACGACTTCTGTCATTGTGCCGGCCAGAAACGAAGCCGGAAATATCGAAACCATTTTGAACCGGATTCCCCAACTCGGTAAGGATACGGAAATCATATTTGTTGAAGGGCAATCCACAGACCAAACCTATGAGACCATCGCGCGCGCGATTAAGAGAAACGGCGATAGAAAGTGCAGATTGCTTCAACAAATCGGCCGGGGTAAAGGGGATGCCGTACGTCTCGGTTTTGACGAGGCCAGAGGCGATGTGCTCATTATCCTGGATGCGGATATGACCGTTCCCCCCGAAGACCTGGGCCGATTTGTCGAAGCGCTTGCTTCCGGAAAAGGTGAATTTATCAATGGTGTTCGTCTCATTTATCCAATGGAAAACCAATCGATGCGATTTTTAAATATGGTGGGGAACAAATTTTTCAGTCTGGCGTTTTCATGGCTGTTGGGGCAGCCGATAAATGACACGCTTTGCGGCACCAAGGTATTGTGGAAGCGGGATTACGAAAAGATTACCAGGAACCGCGCCTATTTCGG
The DNA here is from genome assembly GCA_050115755.1 of Desulfobacteraceae bacterium. GTDB lineage: Bacteria > Desulfobacterota > Desulfobacteria > Desulfobacterales > JAHEIW01 > JAHEIW01. The sequence continues at coordinate 2,646 of JASFPY010000386.1, forward strand.
TGATTTTGATCCTTTCGGTGATTTCGATCTTTTATTCGGTGCGGCCAAGCTCAACCTGAAAATTGCGGAAATACCGATCCGATATCGATCGAGATCTTATGGAGATACCAATATTGATCGCTGGCGACATGGCTGGTTATTGTTAAAAATGGTCTTGTTCGCCGCTAAACGCATTAAATTCATCTAGCAGCATGTTAAATAGCGCAATACGCCGGCTTTTTAGCCACCCATCAACTCACGATGTAGATCTGGATGCGCCCGAGAACACCTTGCGGCGGGCGGGCGTTATCCAGCGTAAACCTTTTTTAAAACAATTTTATCAAGACTGTTACAGTTCAATGTCGAAATTGTTACCGGGTAAGATTAACGGCCCTGTTATCGAACTCGGCTCCGGCGGTGGTTTTTTAGAAGAATATATTTCGGATCTAATCACTTCAGAGATACTGGCAATTCCAACGGTAGATATCCAATTTGATGGCCAGCACATGCCCTTTAAGTATGCATCGGTTCGTGCGCTTGTCATGCTTGATGTTTTTCACCATATTCCCGATCCAGCTGCTTTTCTCGCACAGGCCGCTCATATCCTGAAACCGGGTGGTTGTCTTATCATGATCGAACCCTGGGTTACCCCCTGGTCTCGATTTGTGTATCAATATTTGCATCACGAACCCTTTGAGCCCGCGGTCAATAAATGGCGTTTACAAAAGGGTGGGCCATTGACCAATGCAAATTCAGCGTTGCCCTGGATTGTCTTTGATCGTGATCGCCGGAAATTTGAAGATAGATTCCCTGAATGGCAGGTGAAAAAAATTAGTTTGCATACCCCCTTTTGCTATCTGTTATCAGGGGGATTCGTTTTTAAAAGCATAATGCCTGCCGCCTGTTATCCATTGTGTCGGCGGTTTGAGAATTGGCTGCAACCCTTTAACCAGCTGTTGGCCATGTTTGCAACCATCGTTGTCCAGCGAAAATAATTCAATTTAACCAAATAATAAGTTGT
>JASFPY010000387.1:0-3641 GCA_050115755.1 Desulfobacteraceae bacterium
CGGTGGGATGTGGATTACCTGGCAATTAAACAGGCTTTGGCTGAAGAGGCCATTGGTGATCTGTTTTATATGGAAACCTTTGTGGGCGGCTTCAACCATCCCTGCGGATACTGGCATTCGCACGATGAAATTTCAGGCGGCCTGGCCTATGACTGGGGAGCACACTACCTTGATTGGATCGTGGGATTGATTCCAGAGCCGATCGAAACGGTCATCTGCACCCGTCATAAGCGTGTCTGGCATGATGTTACCAATGCGGATCAGGAACGGATCCAGATCCGTTTTGCCGGCGGCCAGGAAGCCGAATTTATTCACTCCGATATCGCGGCGGTGCGCAAACCCAAATGGTATTTACTGGGAACCGGGGGCGCGATCATCGGCTACTGGGAAGATGTGGTCCAATACGAGATAGATCCGGTGGTCTATTTTGAGCAGCACGATATTCCGGCAACCGAAATGCCGCCCGATTTAACTTTGCAGCGAAGGCACGCTTCGGGTCAAATCGTAACCCAAAAACTTGCCGTTCCCGAAAGAAAGCATTACCTTTTTCATCAAAATATCGCCGATCACCTGCTGACCGGAGAGCCGATTGTGGCACCGCTGGAGCACTCCGTTCGCGTGGTGGCAATTTTAGAAGCTGCCGCCAGATCTGCCGCCAGCGGTGGGAGCATGGAGGTGCTGGATGGCTGAGGCGATCAAATGGGGCGTAATGGGAAATGCGACTATTGCCCGGCTGTGTGTGATTCCCGCGATCCAGAAATCATCTAACGGCAGCGTGCAAGCGCTGGCAACGCGCTCGCCGGTGCAAGCGCAGCAAGTGGCGGCTGACCATCAGATTGATCAGATTTATGACAGCTATGATGCCCTGCTGGATGATGCGGCAATTGATGTGGTTTACATTGCGCTACCCAACCATCTTCACCACCCCTGGACTCTAAAAGCACTCAAGGCCGGCAAACACGTGCTGTGTGAAAAGCCTCTGGCGTGCAGTGCTAAAGAGGCGCTGGAAATGGTTGCGGTGTCTGAGGATTGCGGGCGATACCTGATGGAGGCTTTCATGTATCGTTTTCATCCCCGCAGCCAGCATATTAAGCAGCTGGTCGCTGAAGGCCGCATCGGCACCCCCTGTCTGATCAGATCGGCCTTTTGTTTTCGAATGGGTCAAAAGGATTGGATCAATGAAAAAAACGCCCGTTTAAAGCCGGAAATGGGCGGGGGCGCATTACTGGATGTCGGATGTTACAGTGTGAGTGTGGCGCGCTGGTTTCTGGGAGCTGAACCCACACAGGTGCAGGCCCAGGCCGTTTATGATCCGGGCGGAGTCGATGTGCATATGGTCGGCGCACTGGGATTTACCGACTCTGCCCTGGCGACATTTGAGGCCAGCTTTATTTCTGCCCTGCAGCAAACTTACAGCATCGCGGGCGCTGACGGGGTGATTGAGCTGCCCCACAATGCATTCATTCCCTGGGAAAATGATGCTGCCTTTACACTCAGGGGAAAAGATGAGGAAGCCGGGCAACAACACGTCATACCGGGGGCAGATGAATACCGGCTTATGGTGGAACATTTTGCGGATGTGGTGATGGGAAATACGGATTTAATGTATCTGCCGGTCGATAGTATCGGAAATATGCGGGCACTCGATGCGCTGGCGCAGGCGGCGCGAACGGGGGAAACAGTCGATTTGTAAAAGGTTCAGGCGTCGTGTGTCAGTCAATTGGTTCATAGGTTCAACGTTCAATCTACATGGACGTGTTAGATTTGTTTTATTTGTCTTATTGGTTGAATTGGTTGGTTAAAACCGAACTAATTGAACAAATTAAACCAATAAAACCAATTAAACAGATGGAACGTCTGCCAGCTGAAACCGGGACTTGGACGCCGGGATGTTAATGAAAGTGAAACCTGAATACACTGTAACAACAGAAACATTCGATTCGATCACCGACTGTTGGCGGGATCCGCAGCACAGCCTGGCGTGGAATTGCCTTTTTGTCGTGCCCGGCTGGCTAAAGGTCTGGTGGGATAAATTTGCTGCTGATCAGGTTTCCCATCTGTGTGCGGTGCGGAACAAAGGTGAACTGATCGGAATTGCACCGTTAATGATTGAGGGAAAAACGGCTCGCCTGATGGGTGATCCGGAGGTGTGCGATTTTGTGGATGTGATCGCCGCCCCCGGAAGGGGAAAGGCGTTTTTTCGGAACCTGATTCCCTATATCCGAAAACAGGGGGCGACCCGCCTGGATTTCGGGGCGGTACGCGTGGATTCCGTGGTGTTCACCGACCTTGTTGCGGTTGCCAAAGATCTAAATTATGAAACCATCTGCGATCCGGAAGATGTTACCATGGAACTGGAGCTGCCATCGACATGGGACGAATATTTAAAACAGTTGACGGGAAAAGAGCGCCATGAGATAAGACGCAAGCTCAGGCGACTTAACGAAGCGGCGCAGGTCAGCCTTCGGGTTGTCAAAGACCCGGATGGGGTCGCCAAAGAAATCGACACGTTTTTGACGCTCTTTAAGCTGAATCGATGGGACAAATTGGCGTTTATGAGCGATCGACGCGCCGCATTTTTTCGATCGCTGGCAATGGAAATGGCCGCCGCTCGAATTTTACGGCTCTATTTTCTTGATCTTGACGATGTGCCGGCCGCTGCCGCCATGTGCTTTGATTACCGGTCGACCGTCTATCTTTACAATAACGGCTATGACATGCGGTATAAATCCCTGAGTGTCGGATTGCTCAGCACGATTTTTTGTATAAAAGAAAGCATTCAAAAGGGCAAAGCCAGGTACGATTTTCTCAAAGGCCCCGAACCCTATAAACGACGGCTCGGAGGCAAACCGGTCCAGTTATATAGATGTCAGGTCAAACTGGGATAAAGCACCTGAATTCAACCGAAGTAGAGACAGGAGGAATACACCTTTGAAATCAGATCAGTTGCGGATTGCGATGCTTAGCGTCCATTCGTGCCCGATTGGTGAATTGGGGACTAAGAATACGGGCGGTATGAGTGTTTACATCCGCGAACTCGCCCGTCATATCGGTATTTTCGGACATGGGGTTGATATATACACCAGATTGAACGACAGCAGACATAATCAAATCATCGAGTTGTATGATAATGTGCGCTTAATCCATCTGAGTGCCGGCGGCAACGGCCATGTCCATAAACTGGCGCTTTATTACTATCTGTCTGATTTTTTGAGAGCTCTCGAAGGATTTAAAAATCAGGAAGGCCTGAATTACGACCTGATTCACAGCCATTACTGGTTATCCGGACGTCTGGGAAGCTGGGTTCAGGATCTCTGGAACATTCCCCATATCGTCATGTTTCACACCCTGGGTAGCGTAAAAAATATCGCCGGTTTGGCAGACCGCGAGCCTGATCTGCGCATTGCCACGGAAAAGAAATTGGCCCGGACCTGTCAGCGCATCCTGGCTCCCACCGACAGGGAAAAAGAAAACCTGGTAAAGCACTGCCATACACCTGCGGAAAAAATCGGTGTCGTGCCCTGCGGCGTTAATCTGGATCTATTCCAGCCCATGGACAAGGCAGCCGCCAGACAGCGTTTGGGGTTTGATGAAAATGAATCCCTTGTGTTGTATGTTGGCCGATTCGACCCGATCAAAGG
>JASFPY010000388.1:0-3625 GCA_050115755.1 Desulfobacteraceae bacterium
GGCTGGCAGCGGCGCAGCCCCAGACGGGCCTTACTTCTTTATTTGATAGGCTTTATGTTCGCTGCAAAATGGGTTGCTGGGAAAAACTCCCCGACCCCTCAATTATTTAATATGTGAATCTTGACAATTTATTTTCTATACATAGATAAGTTTGAGAAATCTTTTAATTAAGCTAAAAGAAACATAAAAGGAGAGAATTATGAAAAAGCGTATTTTTAGTTTGCTAACAGGGCTGCTGCCTTTTTTATTTTTCATTTCAAATGCAGGCGCCCATTGCGAAATTCCGTGTGGTATATATGATGACCAATTGCGAACGAAGCTAATCGCTGAACATGCCACCACCATCGAAAAATCGATGAAACAAATAATCGAACTGAGCAAGGCCAAACCCATAAACTACAATCAACTTGTGCGCTGGGTTTCGAACAAAGAAGCGCATGCAACAAAAATTCAAAATATTATCTCCCAATATTTTTTGACCCAACGAATTAAGCCAGACCAGAAAAAGTATGCTGAAAAATTAGCTGTTTTGCACAAAATGCTAATCGCAGCCATGAAATGCAAACAGACAACCGACGTATCACATGTCGATGCGCTGAGAGCACACCTGAAAGATTTTGAATTACTCTACTTTGGTCATAGCCATAATTAAATCGATGATTTTAATATGAAAAGATTCATTTTATTGACTTTAAAAATCCGCTGAAGTTACGTGCAAAATTCACATGCGAATCCTCCCTGTGCCGCTGTAAATAGAATAACTTACGCTTTTCAGAGATCCTTGTAAAATTAATAGATCCATGTGTCTGTAAACTTTGACGGCAAAAAGCATTTTTTATTCTTGACAATTCCTATAGAATTGATAGGAATATATCCTATCAAAATGATAGGATATTAAATCCAAGGAAGCTAGCATGGCAAGCAGACTATCGTCCCAAGGGCGGAAAAGCATCGTGGCAGTGATTCTTCTGGCGGGCGTATTTTTCGTAATCACAAGCGTTTACTGTAAAACAGACTTTGATGAGCCGCGGTCGGATATTCTGATGATCGATCTTCCATCGGAATCAGGGGGCGATACAATGCCCGCGGTGCAGTTCCTGCATGATGCGCACACTGAACGTGTCCCTGCAGATAAGAAATGCAGCAGCTGTCATTTGGAAAATGAACGCCGCTTTGTTTTCAAATATATGCGCATTGAGGATGGGACCACCGAGACAGATATGGTCCTATACCATGAAAACTGTACTGCTTGTCATGAGGAAACCGCAGCTGCCGGAAAACCGGCCGGACCGATAACCGGTGATTGCCGCTCATGTCATAATTCCAGTACTTTCACGGAAAGTTCCTGGGTGCCGATACTTTTTGACAAATCACTCCATTACCGCCACGAGTCTTCCCGGGCAATTCAACCACAGACATCCGAGGACGTTGCCAATTGCAGTGCCTGTCATCACAACTACGATGAAGCCAAGCAGAAAACCGTGTATGCCAAAGGGGAGGAGGGTAGCTGTCGTTATTGCCACAGAGAGACCAAAACGAAATCGGCTTCAGCAATGCGGACGGCGTCCCATGATGCCTGTGTCAATTGTCATCAGAATCTGACTTCCCAAAAGAAAAAAGCCGGTCCGGTCGAATGTGCCGGCTGCCACAGTAGCTCGGCCCAGCAGGCCATAGAAACCCTGACAGCCGTTCCGCGCATGAAGCGCAACCAGCCGGAAATTGTCTTGTTGGCGAGCTGGATGACAGATACCAAAACCGATGCCAAGTTGGCGGTCAAACAGATGAAACCCGTGCCGTTTAAGCATGCGGTGCATGAAGCCGCCAATCAAACGTGTCGTTCTTGTCACCATGAAACCTTGAAAAAATGTGGAGACTGCCACACAGAAACCGGGTTTCCTGATGGTGGCAGGGTGCAGCTGGCCCAGGCCATGCATACGGCTGACTCCACACGCAGCTGTATCGGCTGCCACAAAGCAGCTCAAAGAGAAAAGAACTGTGCGGGCTGTCATGCCAGCATGCCCGTCAAACCCTTTGTGGAAGAAAATTGCAATCTTTGTCACCGCGTCGATCAATCCCTTCTTGGCCCGTGGCCCATGGATCAAGCAGCCAAGGCCGAAGTAGCCGCCAGTGTATTACGGGATAATCCCGGCTATAATTCCGGCCTTTCAGATGAACAGATTACAGACAAGGTTGTCATCAAGGTCTTGTCAGATGTCTATGAAGGCGCCCATTTCCCCCATCGCCAAATTTTCAGGAGTATTGAGAAGCGCATAGCGAACAGCCGTATGGCTGGTCATTTCCATGATCAGCAGACCACCTTGTGTATGGGGTGCCACCATAACAGTCCGCCGTCTTTGCAACCCCCTAGATGCGCCTCCTGCCATGGTGAAGCATTCAAGAACATGCAAGACGGTCGGCCGGGGCTGATGGGTGCCTATCATGGGCTATGCATTACATGTCACCAGGAAATGGAGATCAAGGAGCCAGCAGCAACGGATTGCAATAAATGTCATAAACCCAAAGCGGGTCTTAAATGAGCCTTTTTCGTGTTTGGACTGAAGTCTGCAGGCAGTCAACGGCTGATCGTCCAACGCCTGCAGTCTACAAGCCGTTTCAAAATTGTAGATGGCGCTCAAGAACAAGGCAAAAGCCGACGCAAAAGCGCAGCATACGTGCAGTATGTGAGCATTTTAAGGAGGCTTTTAACGCAGTTATTGAGTGTTAGATGCATTTTTGAGATGGCTTGTATTGAACCAGCGGACAATATCGAATGGATATTTGCTTCCAGCAACAAGAGATTGGAAATCAGCAACGTTATAATTTGAGGTGAAATTATGGGGATATCCCGAAGACAGTTCCTGAGCTGGTTGGGTGCGGCAGGTGTGGGCCTGACAGCGGAAAATCGGGCGGAAGCAGCTTCAAACAAAACGTTTAGCGGCTATCCAGATGCCTTTGGAATCCTTCACGACACAACCCGCTGCATCGGATGCCGCAGGTGCGAAGAAGCCTGCAACCGGGTCAATGGACTACCGGTTCCGGACCAACCCTTTGACGATCTAACGGTATTAAATGTTGCTCGCCGCACGCGTGCGGATAGATTTACAGTTGTCAATCAGTTTACAACCAGCGGCAGTGCGCGGCCTACTTATGCGAAAACTCAATGCAATCATTGTCTGGAGCCGGCCTGCGCTTCCGCCTGTTTTGTCAAGGCACTGAGAAAGGTCCAAACCGGGGCGGTCATATACAATGCATCCCTATGCGTGGGATGCCGCTATTGCATGATTGCCTGTCCTTTCAACATCCCGACCTATGAATACAGCGAACCCCTGACGCCCCGCATTGTCAAATGCACCATGTGCCACCCTTTGATCGAAAAAGGGGAGATTCCCGGATGTGTGGCGGCCTGTCCCAAGGAGGCCCTGTCATTTGGTTCGCGAGATCGCATGATCAAACTCGCCCGGCAACGAATCGCCAAATATCCCGATACCTATATCGATCATATTTACGGAGAGAACGAGATGGGAGGCACCAGCTGGCTTTACATCTCGGACATACCGTTTTCCCAGATCGGCATGCGTGAAGACCTCGGAAATCAAACCGCTTCAAGTTACACAGCCGGCCCCTT
>JASFPY010000389.1:0-3622 GCA_050115755.1 Desulfobacteraceae bacterium
TGCATTGCGGCAAGCGCGTTAAAAAAATCATCTCCTGGTGTCATTCAGCGGTCATGGAGGTGTCATCCGAACATGTCCACACGGAAAATAAAATAAAACAATTCGAAAAGTCAGGTATGTGGAGTCACGCCGCTGAATTGGCTGACAAACACGCTGAAAAAATAAAAGACAAGAGCCTTAGAACCAGAGCTCTCGAAAATTATAAGAAAGCCGGATACGACGCCGACCGGCTTGCCGGGCACTCAAAATTAAAGAATGATGATAAATGAAATTGGACGGGCTCGACTGCTCAAATAATTAAATTGCAGACCCCTCGGTCAATAAAAAAAACGCTTATTGCGCTCCCCCATACAATTCCTTGATCCTTGCCCTGTCTGCAGAACCGTCATCGAGAAGTGGAAAATCGGTAATAAACTCAACATACTGGGGCTTTTTGTAGCGGGCGATCCGGCTGCCGACAAATTCGATTAACGCTTTTGGTTCGAGCGTGTGCCCTTCTTTGAGCTGGCAGACCGCCTTGATCCCTTCTTTCCATTTGGGATCCGGCACACCGAAAACAACCGTTTTTTCAATGGCCGGGTGTTCCATGATCACCTTCTCCACTTCTGCGGGGTAGACATTTTCGCCCCCCGGCTTGATCAGCTCTTTTTCGGCCTTGCGCCCCGCATACCAGAGAAAACCCTCTTCATCAAAACGTCCCAGATCTCCGGTGTGGTGCCAGCCTTCTCTAAAGGTATATTCATTGTCCTCAGGAAGATTCCAGTAACCCTTAAAGACCATCGGCCCTTTCACGGTGATTTCTCCCACCGCTCCCATCGGGACCGGTTGATCGTAGTCATCCACCAGCTGCACCAGGGTAAGGGGCAGCATTTTGCCTGCCGATCCGGGCTTTTCATTGTATGCGCCATAGGTGGCCACGCAGGTCGTTTCCGTCTGGCCATAGATGCTGTAAAATGTCCCGCCGGTTAGCTGTTGATATTTTTCGATGGTTTCGGGTGTATCCAGCCCGGCCGATAGCCGCAGGCTTTTGATCCCTTTACCGGTTTTTTCATTTTGCTCGAGTATGGAAGAAAGAATCGGTGAAAAGGTAAACAGCATGGATACCTTTTTTTCTTCAATCAGCTCTACCGCCCGGACCGCATCAAATTTACTCATATTTACATTCAAAGCGCCGGTATGAAAGCTGGTGGTGGCCAGAATCAGGCCTGCAATATGGAAAAGAGGCAACAGATTGAGATGCACATCCTCGGGGGTCACATTGAAAAGGTAATCAAAATGCATATCGGCGCAGCCGATATTGCCATGGCAAAGCAACGCGCCTCTGGGCTTGCCGGCCACAGCCGCGGTGTGCATAATGACAAAGCCGTCATCATTGGACACATCCGCCGGCTCGAATTCCGCGGGATTATCCATCAGGGAATTAAAATCAAGGAAACTTCCGCCTTCCGGGTTTAAGTTATAATAGTTTTCCACGGATACCAGCTTATCTTTTAAGCCCTGCAAGAGTTTCTGAAATTCTTTGTCTGCAAAAACCAGTTTTGGTTCACAATCACTTAAATTAAAACCCACTTCTTCGGCTGAAAGTCTCCAGTTAATGGGCAGCATAATGGCGCCCAGAGCTGCAGCTGCACCGTAAAGCAGGAAATATTCGAGACTGTTTTTCCCCAGGACCCCAATGCGGTCGCCCTTTTTGATGCCTGATTTTTGCAGGCCGCAGGCCAGATGATCCACTTTTTCATTGACCTGTGAAAACGTCAGCGATCGATTATCATCCACCTCAAACCATGCATCATGGTCTTTGAAGCAAACGGCATTGCGGGTAATTAAATCATAAAAGGTAAAATCATAAAGCCCCATAATCCACCTCATAAAAAATGTTCTTTACCACGGCAGACAGCGGTAAGTGATTGATTTGTGGTACCGATCGTTCCCCGAATGATGATCATTATACCTGTCGCAGTATTGCTCAATTCCTGGATAAATATAGCCGCTACCATATTGTTTTACATCCCATTAGTCAAGCGCACTGCCTTAATTCAGCTGTATCAAAACGGTCTGATCAGAAAACGCTTGACAACCCAACCGCATTGGCTTATGAGCATATGCGCATAAGTTGCGGCCTGCCATTTTATAAACACATATCATTTTCGGGTGGTATATGCAGGCCTGAATTGAAAAATTACCTGAACCTATAAATTTTTGGAGGAAATACATGCCGTTGTTTGATTATCTCTGTGAGGATTGTGGCAAGGTCAGTGAGCAGCTGATGAAAGCTTCTTCTGATCAATCGCAATGCCCTTTCTGCGGCAGTCTGAGACTTAAAAAACTCATGTCGGCTCATTCTTCCTACGCTGGAACATCTCAAACGCGTTTGCCCGGAGCGGGCGACACAGGCTGCTGCGGGTTGCAGCCCCACCAGGCCGACTGCCAGGGGCCGGGAAGCTGCTGCGGCAAAGACCGTTAAGAATTTATAATGGTATAAAATTTCTTTAGAACCTATCTCAAAAATAGTAGATTACGTCCAAGAGCAAGGCGTGAGCCGATCCGCCGTCGCCCTAATTAGAGGGCTATGGCGGGACAAGCGCAAAAGCGCAGCATAGGTTGTAGTTATGTGAGCATTTTAAGGCGGCTCACAACACGGCTGTTGGGCGTTAGATGCATTTTTGAGATAGGTTCTACAAGTGGTTGGGAAAGTCAATGATGCAGAAAAAATTTGATTTCTGGCAGGCCCACTCCCTGAATTACCTGGAAATGGCGTTTCGCAGCGATCGGCGGGGATCCATTGCCCATCCGGATGGATACGGCAAGAGAACCGGAGACTGTGCCGACACTGTCGAAATGTATTTGTCGATTCGCAACGGTTGCATCCAATCGGTATCTTATGAAACCAATGGATGCCTGAATACCAATGCCTGCGCTAACACCGTGGCCGAACTGATCGAAGGCAAGGAAGTGGAATCGGCCTGGGAGCTTACCCCCGAAGATGTGATTGAATATCTGGAAACCCTGCCTTCAGAAAACACCCACTGTGCCGAGCTGGCGGTCGGCGCATTGTATCTGGCCCTGAGAAATTTTCAGGAAAATCAACGCCAGCCCTGGAAAAAAGCGTATTCTCGAAGCTGATGCATCCAATCGAAGCCTAAAGGCGGTTAGAAGTGGCTTCAAAACCCCATCTAAGTCCCAATGGCTGCGTTGCAGGCCTCCGGCAAATGCTCACATACCTATGTATGCTGCGCTTTCCCGATCGGCCTGACGCCGTGCCCTTGAACCTGATATGAGGTTTTGAAACCACTTCTTCTAGATTATTGCAACGTCGTCGCGATTCAGCAGTTGATGCATTTTGCCCGAGAAGCGCCGTTTAAAAAAATCCTCCAGTGAGCGGCTGATGGCCGCGATTTTCGAAGCGTCGATTCCGGTCTCAATCCCCATCTGTTGAAGCATAAAAACCAGATCTTCGGTCGCAATATTGCCAGAGGCGCCCTTAACAAAAGGGCAACCCCCCATTCCGCCGAAGGCGCTGTCAAAATGGGTAATACCGACCTGTAACGCGGCCAGCGCATTGGCCAGTCCTTTGCCTTCCGTGTCGTGCAGATGCAGATAGACAGGTTTGTCATCTGCCAGG
>JASFPY010000390.1:0-3619 GCA_050115755.1 Desulfobacteraceae bacterium
TCCCTCCCATATCAGCATCACCGTGCGATTGATTGATGTCATCTCACCTTAGGAGGGCGTTGCGAGACTCCCAGGGCAACGATTTCATTCATATTTTCGATTTTTTCCAAAAATTTGATTTTATCAATCAATGCGCCGATCTGTTTCTCTGAGAGCACCAGGATGGCCGTGGTTTTGTACTTTTCAGAAAGCTCCTCAAAGGAAAGCGGATTGTCCGGATCGCCCTTGGGTTTGGCCAAAAAGTTCTTGTATTCGGTTCCGTCTTTCATCTTTATGCAAAACCGGGCGCCGAACCCGATGCGCGGATCGAGCTTGGTTTCGATCTTTTTTCGCAGTTTAACCAGTTCCGGGTTGTTGACTTTTTCGTCGGTGAATTTATCCAGCGTGACGCTTCCCTCGGCCAGGGCCAGGGCCGCTAAAAACCAGACACTGAATTTTCCCTCCACCCCGAGCTTGGGCTCCTTAATGGCCGCCGCCGTTGACGCCACCGGACCGATTTCTAGATCGATTTTTTCCACTTGCTCAACATCAATCTTTTCCTGAGTCCTGATCTCCTCCAGGAGATTCATCGTCGAATGCGTTCAGGCTCAGGTGGGATAGGGTTTAATACTCAAATGATTGACATAGAATTCCTGTCCCAGCCGGTCGAGAACGATCTGTTCATTGGGCGCCTCGGTAAGCACATCAAAAAGGCCCAGCTCACCTTCAATCATGGTTTTCGACGACGTAAAGCCCATGAGCGCGAGGGTTGCCGAGATAACCCCTTCCCGGGAGACTTTGCCCGCATGAAAGGGCTTGCACATGGTGCCGAATACCTGCCGCAGCCCGCTGGCCTGGGTGCCACAGATGCCGAATGCGGTCACCAGCTGATCGACGCTCAGACCCAGAAGCTTGGCCGCGCCGGCCGTTGCCCCGAAGGTTCCGGCCGTGCCGGTGGAGTGCCATCCCCGCTGGTAGTGGTAATCTCCCAGGCCAAGGCCAACACGAATCGCGACATCGATGCCCAGAATCATCGCTGTTAAAAAATCTTCGCCGCTTTTATGGTATCTTTCGGCTATGGCAAAAATCGAAGGGACACAGATCGCCGAGGCATGAATAACCGTCTCGTCGTGATAATCGTCGAAATCAAGAGCGTGACCGATCAATCCATTGGCCAGGGCAGCATTGGCCATATCGGTTTTTAGGTTTGAGCCTATCAGGCTCGCTTCCGGCTTGCCGCCCGAGGCCAAAACGTACTGTGTGATGATTTCGGAAGCCGGGTCCGTTATTCCAGCCAGCGCCACGCCATGCCAGTCGAGAAAGCATTCTTTTGCCTTGTTGACGGTTTCTTGTGGGATATCCTTGAATTGGGTTTCACAAACGAACCGCGCCAGCTGTTGGGTAAGATCCATAATTCAATTCCTTTGATTTTAAAAATGAGTTAACACCAAAACCAGTGTTTCGGGGTCAAGGGCAGCGTTGAATACCATATGGCGCAAAAAATATGTGTCCGGAATATTTGTCGGAAAAACCAGTGCTTTGTCAAGCCATAAGTATGAATAAAGATGGTAAAAAGGGATAAGACGCATGAAAAGTCAGGGAAAACCGCTGCATCGAGATTGCCTGACTTGCTGGTAAAAGTCTTTCATAACTCCAGGAAGGCAGAAACAGTTTGATGGTTATCCTCGATTTTGCCGGGCGATAGAATGCTGGTTTAAAGCTGACATCATTCGATTAAATCGACTCTCATGGTTTAAGAAAATTATTCTATCTGCCATCACCAACAACAATAAAAGGAGCCCAAAAGAAAGGATGCGCATAAGAGGCTACAGTTTTACCTGATGTGTCTTCTTTTAGAACTTGCTTGTCAATTAGATGTAAAATAGATTTTCTGAGCGCATTCGCTCTTGAAAGTTCAGGAATTTCTTTTTGAAAACGGAAGATGCCAGTGGTTATTTTTTTTGCGGAGGTTGTTTCAACAGGCCACATACTGACTAATAAAGCACGAGATCCGGCGTAGAAGAACGCACGCCCTAATCCTGATACGGCTTCGGCACCCGCACCATCTGCAGCACCTGTGTTGCAAGCTGACAGCACAACCCAGTCTGCATTCAGCTTGAGTTTTAATATTTCACTCATGGTCAGCAGACCGTCTTCATTATCCCCGGTTACTTCTGGTGCAGAAAGAGCAATAGCCGGTTCATCTAAACCATCCAAATCTCCTGGCACTAAACCATGTGAGGCAAATGCAATAACCCGCCGATCCGACAAATTCATCGTTTTAACCTGATTTTCTGAGGCTCTCTTACCCAAAAAAATATCCTGCTCAGAATCTGCACCCATTGTGCGAGCAATGCTTAGTATTTCATCCGCCGTATCAGGCAAACGATCCAGCATGGTAAGCTGGCTTGACCAAATTTTATAATTATCGAGATTTCCTTCGCCGGTAACGCGAATACCTCGTACTTTCAGTTGTCCCTCTAATTCGGGATGACCCAAACTGGCCTCACTGGATTCCTTTTGCGCTTTTGCGAGTTGGGTTCTACTAAAAAAAGGATCGCCAAATCCAGCAAAAGGTTTTCTATCTGGATCCCCTGTAGGTACAGATCGCAGTGCAATAAAAGATGAGACAGAAGGAAGCCTTGTTAAAGATGTTTTACGAATAAGCCATGGAACTTTACGATAATTAGCGAATAATAAATTATTTTCATAGCCAAGCTTGACGGACGTGAATGGTAAGACCGAGAAAGGCAATTGACTTAAAATCCCAGGGGCAATGATAATTAAATTCTTAGCGCCTTTCCAGCCGCTTTCAACGGATTTGAGCAACCTGGAATAGAGTTCACATGCACTGGCAAGATCAAATTCAGGAATATCTTTAAAAGCTATCGGTCGAGGTGCTAGAGTTTTACGTATCCGATCAACCATATTTTGAAGATCTTTTTTCCCCAATTCTACGATAGCAAATTGTGTTTTGCCATCAGGTGCAACCGCCCACACATATACCCGGCTGGCAGTAGAATAAATGACAATAAGGGCTTCACCTGGAAGTAAGTGATTCTGAACTGTTGCAAATTCAACGGGTATTGGGTCATTATAATCTTTATATTTGGGGAAGCGATGATTAATTTCTTTAAGCAGGGTTGCCCTAGCAGTGCTTAAAATCTCCATTGTCGCCTTCAAATTATTAAGGGCATCTGGATTCTGATCATCCGGAGACAAGGATAGAGCATTCGTTAATGTTTCCTGAAGGGCTCGTATTTGTTGAAGGGCATCTTGCTCCTTTCTAACAAGATCAGCCAATTCAGGGGCCACTGCTGCAGCTCTGGCGCTGCTAGCCCCAAGAGCACCCTCAACTGTACTTCTGGTGCCAGCTTCCGCTAGCTTAAAAATTTCTTCAGCGGCGTTGATTTTAAGCCTTTTTTCAAGAGGAGAATTATGTATTTCAAATAACGCATTAATATAGTCGTCTAAAACATATTTTAGCCTCTGACTTGACAAATAATCTTTTCTTTTCTGATTGTTGTTCATCATCATGGGGACAGCACTTGAAAAATCGGCAATGGCCTGTTCAAGATTATCCTTTCGAATATTAGCCATCCCTCTGAAGGCCAACATTTCTGCAGCTTGATAATTAGAC
>JASFPY010000391.1:0-3618 GCA_050115755.1 Desulfobacteraceae bacterium
GGAGCTGTGGCCGTGCTGCTGCCCATCGTGTTTTTTTTTACGGTTGAAAACATCAACCGCCAGAAGCAAAAAAGCACCCATCTTCTGCTGGAAAAAGGGGCGGCCTTGATCCGATCGTTTGAGGCCGGCACCCGCACCGGGATGATGGGCATGCAATGGGGCGGATTTCAGCTTCAGCAGCTGCTTGCCGAAACGGCCCAACAACCCGATATCGTCTATCTCATGGTGACCGATGAAACCGGTAAAGCCATCGCGCATAGCAGCCCTGAGGAAATCGGCCGCATCCATGGCGCCCAATTGGATCTGAAAAAAATTTCCGCCAGCAAAACCATACAATGGCGTCAGATCAACCTGCCTGATAGTCAAAATGTATTTGAGATATATCGAAAATTCATACCTTCAGGCCCTTCCCGTGGAAGGGGCATGATGCGCCGCCACATGCAGATGATGGGACACCATTCGCAATCAGCCTGGTCGGAAAATAAAAGCATCACGGATGTGGCCCAGATTATATTTGTAGGGCTGGATATGAGTCCCATTGAGGCTGCCCGTAAAGCAGACGTGCGGCACGCCGTTATCATGGGGGCCATCCTGCTGTTGGTGGGATTTGCCGGGTTTACCCTGCTGTTTGTCGTTCAAAGTTATCGCTCCACCCGGGCATCCCTTTCGAGGATAAAAGCCTTTTCCGATAATGTCGTGGAAAATGTGCCCATCGGCCTTTTGGCGCTGGATCATGAGGGCAAAATTGCCGCTTTCAACCGGGGTGCGGAAACCATTTTGCAGCTGAGCGCCCACCGGGTTATCGGTCAGGCAGCCGACCGTATTATTCCACCTGAACTGCTGGTTGAAATCAATAACGCTAAAAACCGGTCGGATATCATCGAAAAGGAGATCGCGTGTAAAATAGCTGACGGGAAAATAGTCCCGCTGGAGATCGGAGCCAGCAGCCTCAAAGATGAAAATGATGTTTTCCTGGGCAATGTCCTTTTGTTTAAAGATTTAACCGAAGTGCGTACCCTCAGGCGTGAGATCGCCAGAAGCCAGCGCCTGGCGTCGGTGGGCAGATTGGCTGCCGGGGTGGCTCACGAAATCCGCAATCCCTTGAGCTCCATCAAAGGATTTGCCACCTATTTTAAACAAAGATATCCTGATCGAACGCAAGACCAGCAGACCGCCGATATCATGATCCAGGAAGTCGATCGTCTGAACCGGGTTGTAGGGCAGCTGCTGGAATTTGCCGGACCTGTCCCGGTAAAGCCGAAACCGGTTTCGTTGCAAGCGCTGCTGGATGATTCCATCAAGCTGGTAGCAGACCGGGCAGCCGAAAATGGCATCTCGATCCGAACTCAAAATAACGCCCAGAGGGATGAGGTGCGGATCGATCCTGATCGCATCAATCAGGTTCTGTTAAATCTGTATTTGAATGCAATTGACTCGATGGAACATGGCGGCGAACTGAAAGTCGAGATTTTTTCCAGTGCGCAGCGCCGCGATGTCGTTATCGAGGTTTCAGACACCGGTAGTGGAATCCGTCGGGAGGATTTAGCCAAAATCTTTGAACCTTACTTTACCACAAAATCAACAGGCACCGGATTGGGGTTGGCGATTGCACATAATATCATTGAGGCAATGGGCGGCAAAATAACCGTTGAGAGCAAAAAGGAAGTCGGAACCACGTTTACCGTTGCCATACCGGATTCGGAAGAAAACAAAAATGATGGATAAAAAACATACCGTTTTAGTCGTGGATGATGACAGCGCCCATCGCACCATGCTCAGGACCCTGATTGATGGTTGGGGGTATGCCGTTTCAGAAGCGGATGACGGGTCCACGGCTATCGAAAAAATCAAAGAAACCGCTTTTGATTTGGTTTTGATGGATGTTCGCATGGTCAAGATTTCCGGTCTGGAAGCGCTTGAAACCATCAAAGCGCTTAATCCGGCAATACCGGTGATCATCATGACCGCCTATTCTTCGGTTGAAACCGCTGTGAAAGCCTTAAAACAGGGGGCCCACGATTACCTCACCAAACCGCTCGACTTTGACAAAATGCGGCTGACCATTGATAGGGCCATGGAGCACACCCGCCTTAAAGAAGAAAACCGGTTGCTGCGCGAAACACTGGGGCAACAATTTGACAGCCAGAACATCATCGGTAAAAGCCGCGCCATGTTGAAGCTTTTGGAAACGGTTTCCCAGGTTGCCCCCTCGGAAGCCACTGTTTTAATTTCCGGTGACTCCGGCACCGGCAAGGAGCTGATTGCCGGCGCTATTCATTTTAACAGCCTTCGTAAAAATGGCCCCTTTGTTAAAATCAATTGTGCGGCCATCACGGAAACCCTTCTGGAATCAGAGCTGTTCGGTCATGAGAAAGGCGCTTTTACCGGCGCAGACCGTCGCAAGGAAGGACGGTTTAGCCAGGCCCACGGCGGAACGCTGTTGCTCGATGAAGTCAGCGAGATGTCGCTGATGATGCAGGTTAAATTGCTGCGGGCCCTTCAGGAGCGCGAATTTAATCGCGTGGGCGGTGAAACAACCATCCAGGTCGATGTCCGGGTGATTGCTGCCACCAATAAGGACCTCAAGGATCAAATAAACGAGGGGGCCTTCCGTGAAGATCTTTACTACCGTCTGAATGTGGTCGAACTGAAGGTCCCGCCATTATCGGAGCGCAAAGAGGATATACCGCTGCTGGCACGCCATTTTCTTGAAGCGTTTGCTGCCAAAAACCGAAAAGAGATCAAAGGATTCACCCCCAAAGCCATGGACAATCTGATTCACTACAGCTGGCCCGGAAACGTACGGGAGCTGATGAACGCAGTCGAGCGGGCGGTTGTCCTGGCGCGTTCGAGTTATCTGGATGAAAGCGACTTTCCGTTTATGAAAGATTTTTTTGCAGAAAATAATGAGGAAGATTCAATCAGCCCGGAACCGCATATTCTGCAGGGAGAGGCGCCTCTCGAAGAAATCGAAAAAGCAGCCATTTTAAAGACCCTGGACGCGGCCAACGGCAATAAAAGTGAAGCGGCCAGACGGCTGGGAATCACCCGCAAAACCCTGCATAAAAAGTTGAAAGCGTATGGGGTGATGCCTTAAAAGCCTGGAGTAAGGAAGTCATGGAGCAATGGAGTAATGGTTTTTAAATGGAAGTCTCTATCATCTGAGCCTTCCCAGCACTCCAACACTCCACTACTCCATTACTCCAGATAAAGCGATTTGGGACTTGCACAAAAATTGTGCTGCCTTAGATTAGAGATTCGCGTGTGTGTCGTCGTTTATATAACTTTTTGAGTCCTTATCATATTGAAAATTTTATCGCTAAGATATTCGGAGAAGAAGTAGATGAATCAAGCCAATTTTCATATTGTTCGTTGCGCTGATTGCGGGGCGGCCAACCGGATACCGGCTAAAAAAATCGGCACGACCGCCAAATGCGGCAAATGCCATACCCTCCTGCCGACAGACCAAAAGAAAGCCGCACCGGGGGAAGCATTTAAAATGCGCTGTACCGAATGCGGGACAAAAAATAAAATTCCGGCCGACAAAATTGAGGCCGGCGGCAAATGCGGCAAATGCGGTTCTGCACTGAAAACCGGAGAATTGTTCGAACCCCAGCC
>JASFPY010000392.1:0-3612 GCA_050115755.1 Desulfobacteraceae bacterium
CCGTTAGCGATTAGCTTCAGATTGCAAGTGGGATATTGACGGCCTATAAGAGTGGCAGGCTATGATCCAAGAGGTATTTAAAAAGCAAGGATTCTATTTGATCCCATCCCTGGCTGTTGGCTACCAAGACGGAGTTATTTTTTGAAAAATGAAACCACCTGCAATGTGTAAGAATTTCTGGGTTTTCTTCCCTTAAAGTCTGCCAGATCTCTTCGGCAGTATCGGATTCGCTCAGCGCCTTTATGGCATCAATTACCGCCATTTCGCCGCTCGGTGTGAACCTGACGGAATTTTCTTGCATGCTTAATACAAATTTCTTTGGCATGACTGACCTCCTATCAACAAGAGGCTGTCCAAGAAAAGTATTCCCCTCTCGTTAACCCAGCCTATCTCTTTGTTTAACATAGTTACGGCTCAATGAAGACCATCAGGGGCGGTCATAAAGCGCTGACCCGGATTCATAAATATTTGACACCAATACTATGCCAGGTACCATCTTCACGGGTTATTTCTCTGCACCATCTAACCTGGGCAAGGGTAGATAAACGCAACAGATTCCAGCTGCGGATACCGGAAACCATTGCCGGATTTTGCCCGGTGCGGATGTATAGATTGGTGTGGGGCTTAATCGAATGCCTTGACTCAAAACACATCCCACCTGCGCTTATGTTCCGTGTCACCGAAAAATTTTCAGTCCAATTTTTTGTCGAAAAATTGGTAAATACGATGGTTGTATTGGAAGCAAACCGTTCGTCCGCCCTTTTTTCTTTGCTGTTCATCATCTTAAACGTCCTATCTGGTCTAAAGCTTTTTTATAATAAAATCGCAAACACAATTCGGCTATCGGTGTGGATCTCATTTTTCTGTCGGATTTCACTGCTTTTTCCCGTAAGTGTTTGTCTGACATGGCGTCCCCCCTATTTGCCTCATATCTTTCAAGCTTATTCGATTAGTCCTTGCATAACAGCGGGTGATACGACTGCCAGCTCAATAACTTCTCATTAAAAAAGTGTAAGACAAATATTGACAGGAAATCGGGCGAAACTCCTACCGGATTATCAGACCGACACCGATAGCGGAATCACCTCCGGCAACTTATAGTGTAGTCAAAATATGAAACCAAATGCCTAATTCGAACAGAGGGGAAAATACATGGACACACCGGCACTCAAAACAGAAACACCGAACGAAGCGCCATTGACAGAGGCCTTCGAAAAGTTTGATACCAGCCCAAAGGGACTATCCGCTTCAGAGGTCGAAAAGCGGCTGCAGAAATACGGCTATAATTCAATCGTCGAGAAAAAAATCAATCCGCTGATTAACTTTCTAAGATACTTCTGGGGGCCGATACCCTGGATGATCGAGGTGGCCGCTGTGCTTTCGATGATCGTCCGGCACTGGGCGGATTTCATTATCATCATTATTTTGCTCGGATTTAACGGACTGGTCGGCTTCTGGCAGGAATCCCAGGCCGGTAACGCCGTGGAAGCACTTAAGAAAAAACTGGCGCTCAAAAGCCGGGTTCTGAGAGATGGACACTGGCAACAAATCAATGCCCGCGAACTGGTGCCGGGCGACATCATCCGCCTGCGACTGGGAGACATAATTCCGGCCGACGTAATGCTCTTTGACGGTGAATATCTGAGCGTGGACCAGTCCGCCCTTACCGGAGAATCCCTGCCGGTCAATAAGACCACGGGTGATTCGGCCTATTCGGGTTCGATAGCCAAACAGGGCGAGATGCTGGGCCTGGTGACAGCGACCGGCAACGAGACCTATTTCGGAAAGACCGCCAGACTTGTCGCCAAGGCCAAGCCGGTGTCGCATTTTCAGAAGGCGGTCCTGCAGATCGGCGATTACCTGATTTATCTCAGCCTGGGTCTGGTGGTGACCCTCATGCTCGTGCAGCTGTTTCGCGGAACCGCCCTGCTCGAGCTGGTTCAGTTCGCATTGATTCTGACCGTGGCATCCATCCCGGTGGCGATGCCCGCGGTGCTTTCCGTCACGATGGCCGTGGGTGCACTGGCACTTTCAAAGCTGAAGGCCATCGTCTCACGTCTGGAATCGATTGAAGAGATGGCCGGTATGGACATCCTGTGCTCTGACAAGACCGGGACCCTCACCCAGAACAAGCTGACGCTCGGCGATCCTTTGATATTTGATGCAAAAAATTCACAGGATCTGATTTTAGCGGCTGCGCTGGCCTCCAAAGCAGAGGATCAAGATGCCATCGACCTGGCGGTGATCAACGGACTTGAGGATCCAAACCTTCTCAATTCCTACGAGCAACTTAAGTTTGTGCCCTTTGATCCGGTAGGCAAACGCACCGAGGCCACCATTAAAAACAACCGGGGCAATACTTTCAAAGTCACCAAAGGCGCGCCACAGGTTATTCTTGAGCTTGCTGAAGTCGACCCGAAAACAAAAGCGAAGGCTGACGGGGCAATTGGCGACTTTGCCGCCAAGGGGTACCGCACTTTAGGTGTCGCGCGCGCCGAGGATGACGGAATCTGGCAGTTTCTGGGAATTTTACCTCTTTATGATCCGCCGCGCGAAGATTCGGCCGAGACCATCAGTCAGTCCCGCACCCATGGTATTGCGGTAAAAATGGTTACAGGCGACAATCTGGCGATTGCCGGTGAAATCGCAGGACAGCTCGGAATGGGAAAGACCATTTACGCTGCCGACAAACTGTTGAGAAGCGATGCAGGCGCAACCCGAATGTCAGACGATACGGCCGAAAAGGTCGAGCAGGCCGACGGCTTTGCCCAGGTATTCCCGGAGCACAAATATGGCATCGTTCGAGCACTACAGGCGGGCGGTCATATTGTCGGCATGACCGGTGACGGGGTCAATGATGCACCGGCTCTAAAGCAGGCCGATATCGGCATTGCCGTCAGCGGTGCCACCGACGCCGCCCGCGCGGCGGCATCTTTGGTGCTGACGGCACCGGGACTATCTGTAATTATTAATGCGGTAGAAGAGGCACGACGCATATTTGAGCGTATGAACAGCTATGCCATTTACCGCATCACAGAGACAATTCGCATCATGGTCTTTGTGGTACTGGCAATGATCGTGTTCAACTTCTACCCCATCACCGCCATCATGATCATTCTGCTGGCCTTTCTCAATGACATCCCCATCATGACCATCGCTTACGACCGAACCGGTCTTGATCCCAACCCCGTGCACTGGAATATGCACCGGGTCATTGCGGTAGCGACGGTAATGGGTCTCACCGGTGTGGCCGGCAGTTTTCTGATGCTGTTTTTGGCGGTTGACTGGCTGCATTTAACCATCCCCCAGATCCAGACCTATATTTTCCTGAAAATGGCCGTTGCCGGTCACCTGACGTTATTCGTATCCCGCAGCAAAGGGTTTTTCCTGAAAAAACCCTACCCGGCCCCGGTCATGATCTGGTCGGCCGTCGCCACCAAGCTGGCGGGGACGCTTCTGGCAGCCTATGGCTTTGGCCTCATCACGCCGATCACCTGGTCCGAAATCGCTCTGGTCTGGGGATATTCCATTGTCTGGGCCTTTTTCACGGACTTGGCCAAGGTACGCGTTTATCGCCACTTCGGCATGGCGACCAGGCGGCACAAAAATTTT
>JASFPY010000393.1:0-3606 GCA_050115755.1 Desulfobacteraceae bacterium
AGTTCAGTTCAAATCACGCCAGCTTCTCGAAAGTTTTCGATTTCCGATCGGCTGTATCTGCCTACTTCTGTAAGGATTTCATCCGTATGCTCACCAAGCTCGGGGGCGGCTTTGCTGGCCTGAATGCAGTTTCCATTGAATTGAACTGGGTATCCTGGGATCTTTATTTTACCGAGGGTGGGATGTTCAAGGTCCTTCAAGTACTCGTTTTCAATTATCTGCGGATCATGTTCGAGTTCCATGAATGAATTGACGCCGCAACAGAAAAGGTCGTATTCGGAAAAAATATCAAGCCATTCCTGGCGGGTTCTTTCCATAAAGATATCATCGAAAATGGCTACCAACTCCGCCGATTTCTCGAACCGCTTTTCTTCGGTATCAAATCGAGGGTTATTCTCCAGGTCAGGGCGGCCCAACGCCCGGCATAACGAGCCCCAATGTCGCTCGGGCGGGGTGAGGGTCATCATCAGCCAACGGTTATCCGCACAAAGATAATGATTTCTCATCGGATGCGCACTGGCGTGTTTGTGGCGGGGCACTTCGAACCCGCCCATCTGGGAGATCAGGATATTAAAATAAAGTAAAAATGTGGCTGAACCGAGGATGGACACATGTACCTCCTGGCCGGCTCCGGTGCGTTCCCTCATGTACAATGCGGTAAGGATCTGATGGCTGGTCATAATGGCAGTGATCTGGTCAATAATTCCGAACTGGCTGACCAGCGGCGGCATACCTTCCTCACCTAATGAATACATGAAACCGGACCGGGCCTGCCCCTGATAATCGAATCCGCCTCGGTCACGATCCGGGCCTTTGGGGCCGAAAGCGGACACATAGGCATAAATCAGGCTGGGATTGATCTTTTTCATTACGGCATAGGTGATGTTTAATCTCTCCACCGCCGGTCTGCGCATATTCGTCATAAATACATCCGACCGTGATGTCAGGCGATAGATGATCTCCTGCCCTTTCGAGGTGCTTAGATCAAGGGTAATGCTTTTCTTGTTTCGGTTGGCACCTTCAAAAAAAATACTTCGATCGCCTGGAAGTTCGAGAGGTACCGTTCCGATTCGCTTAATTGTTCTGATAGGGTCTCCGGTTTTCGGTCGCTCGATTTTGATGACTTCAGCACCCAGGTCACCCAGAATAGCTGGACCTCCCGGCCCCGCATGATATATCCCGCAGTCTATGACTCGAACACCTTCCAGTGGTTGTTCCATGGCTGTATCCCTCCTTTAAACTGCGGCCACAGTAATCTGCTCATAAACGCCCGGTCAACCCGAAACCCCAGCACCAGTCAAAACATCACTCATCGAATTGCCTGGCATCGCGGGTACGATTCTCTCAAGCAGAAACATTGAATGAATATTCGGAATCGCAACCCACACTTTGTTAAAATTGTGGGTTGGGGCTATGCATTTAACCATATCGTCTAATTCACCTTCCGTTTAAGAATCCCAAATTTTCTGCTTCCGCAATATTTCACCATGTGGTTTAGATCATTTTGGTCATTTTTCTTTATACATGTCCGTAATAATCCCGATGCACAACCACCGAATAGGCATAGTCTAACAAAGTGCCCCAGCTAAAAACCGGCAGATCCACCACCCGCTGAACTGCCCGCGCAAAAGGCTGCATACCGGTGCATTCCAGCATGAGCGCGCCGATATCGGAATAGGCATCACACACCTCCGAGCACACCCGGATCATATCCTTTTCGGATTTATCGTAGTAAGCTTCCGGGCATTCGGGTCGTTTTTCAGGATCCCACAGGTTGGTAAACTCCGGGCAGCCGTACTCGTCGAGGGCGCCGGCAATAATAAAATTGCTTTCCAGATTAATCCCCACATTTTGCAAATGGGTCTCGGTCAGGAACCGTTTTTGAGCGCAAACGATACCCACCGTTTTTTGCGGTCCGATCACCTGCTGAATAAACGGTACCTGCAGCAGGCTGGACATAAATACCGGTATATCCGCATAGCCGGCGATGTCTTTTTGAAAATAGGCAAAATAGCCGCATTCGGCCGCAATGGCGCGACAGCCCATTTTTTCCAGCCGCCTGGCGGATTGCTTGATCGGTTCCAGACAGGGGCTTTTGTCCGTTTTCCAGACCAGCGTATAGTTATCGACGCCTTCGGCAATATCATATTGAATCGGGTAGGGAAAGGCGCTGGCATTGCGCACGTCCCCTGGAAAACCGGGGTAGGCATCGTCAAGCACGATAATCCCCAGGCCCATTCCATAGCACGCATGTTTTTTGCGGGTCTTGATGTAATTAATGCCCAAATCGCGGTTGCCTTGATTCATTTGATGTCCTCCTTTGCGTGTTTCCAATAGATACTGCGTTGACTTCATATCGGGAAAGCGCTTTTTCATCGAGTTCACAGCCGAGTCCGGGTTTATCAGGCACATGCAAATAGCCTTCTTTATCGATCATGAGATGATCTTGCGGGTGCAGCATGTAATCGCGTCGCTCTGCTGTCCAGGCCGGCGGATCGAACGGGAATTCCAAAAAGGGGCATTGGCTTACCGCACAGGCCAGATGCAGGTTGGCCATCAGGCCGATGCCGTTGCTCCAGGTATGCGGACTAAACCAGGCGCCTTTGTTCTGGACCCACCCGGCGATTTGCTTAACCCCGGTAATGCCGCCGGTCAGGACGACATCGGGCTGATACACATCCAGGGAACCGAGGGTGTTCATTTCCTTGAAGTCATGCCAGCGGCGGTTCATCTCGCCACCGGCAATACGAATTTCGGTCTTACGGCGCAGCCGGGCCAGCCCCCGGAAATCATAATGCGGCAGCGGCTCTTCGAGCCAGTAAATGTTCAGGTGCTCGAGCGCTTTGGCCACCTGATAGGCGCGCTCAAAATCCCATGGAACCCCCGTATCCCACGGCATTTTCCAGCCCTGGTTGGCGTCCACCATAATTTTAAGGCTGTCACCGACTGCTTTGCGGACGGATTCCACCGCTTTTATATCTTCCCGGGGATCGGGATGGTGGAACCTTATTTTTAAGGCTTTGAAACCCTGTTCCAAAAGTTTTTGCGTCCGTTCCACCCGCGCACGCGGTGCCAGCATCTCGCCGGTGGAGGCATATGCCAAAATTTTAAATTTTTTGGCGCCCAGCAGTCTGGCGATGGATTGTCCGCTGGCTTTGGCCATGATGTCCCACAGCGCAATATCGAGCGGCCAGCAGCGGCCGTAATGAAAATCGATATTGTCCAGTACCTGCCAGTGGCGCTCGATTGCGAACGGATCCTGTCCGATAAAAAGGTGTTCATGCCCGGCCAGCCCCAGCATGGAATCGCCCGAACCGGTTCCGCTAATACCTTCATCGGTGTTTACCCGCACAATGGTGGCGGCGAATTTCCTGCGGGGTAATGGGTCCCAGGCAGCTTTAAACGGGGGTTCCAGCGGCAGCAGATAGTGCTTTATCTCAATTGCGGTGATCTTCAAATTGCCTCCTTGTAGAAATGGTTTCAAAACCCCATCTAAGGCTCAATGGCTGCGTTGTCCCGCGAATTGAAATACTCACGTACTGACGTGTACGCTCCGTTTTCAATTCGCGGGACGTCTTGCCCTTGAACCTGATCTGAGGCTTTGAA
>JASFPY010000394.1:0-3599 GCA_050115755.1 Desulfobacteraceae bacterium
AGGGCAACACCTTTAGGGGTGAAGGGCAGCAATTGTTCCTCCCGGCATACCCGGGCGATAAACCGGGCATATTGCTGGATTGTGCGCGGGCTTCGATCCACCTCCGAATCAAAATCCGCTCGAACTTTAAATATTTTGTTAAATCGGGGATCTTCGTTCTGAATGATTTCAAAGATTTCATAACTGCCCAGCAGGATCACCTTGACGTCCAGCGGGATGGGCCCCGGTTTGAGTGAGGTGTAGCCGAAACCCGTTTCTTCCGGGATATCTTCAATTTGAAGGTATTTGGTTCGCAACGTTCTTTTGAGCGCTTCCCAGACGTAAGGGTTCATAATGACCGAATCGATTTCCATAATCAAAAATCCGCCGTTGGCATTCAGCAGGGAGCCGGCCTGCACCATGGTAAAATCCGTGTTTACGGTTCCCATGAAAGCGCGCTTTTCGATACGGCCGAAGACATTGTAATATGTCGGGTTGGTCTCAAAAATAACCGGCGCGCCTTTTGTCGACTCGTTATCGACCAGTACGTTGACTTTATATTGCTGAAAAGCGTTTTCCGTGTTGCGAGGGGCCGGGCTCGCCGGCTGCTGCTCGGTCTTATCCGTCGGGATAAATACGTTGAAATTTTCAACCATATGCTCCTGAGCGCTGTTAAGGTAATCAACAATCGCCTGATTGGCCTTAAATTCCTTTCGGATCGGATCCAGTCGTTTTTTTACCACCGACAATGCATACTCATCCATCAACTTTTCAATGCTTGCGTGCAGGGCCACGTTGTTTTTATCCATTTCCACAGCAGTGGCTTCGATATTGGCCTGAATCAACCGCAGATTTTCTTCGATTTGCGCTTTGACATTGTCCGGCAGGGTATTGAATTCTTCAGGGGTAATCGGTTTTCCGTCAACCAGCGGGATGGTTTGAAAATCGGTTTCGGTTTGCTCGATGTACAGATCTTTTTTGGCGGCAAAGGCTTGAAGCTTTTCATACAGCTTATTGAGCTTTTCAGAATGTTTGTTTTTAATTTTGGATAATTTTTTTAAATAAGTTTCTTCTTCAAATACCGCAGGCAGCTCCTTTTTCAACCCTTCGACGGCCCGGTTCATTTTTTTTCTGAATTGTATGGCTTTTCCCGGCGATATCGCGATGGCCTTGGGGCGGAATTCATCTTTGAAATTGTTGACGAGGCATAAATCAGGGGGTGTCGCCAGATTTTTGGCGTGTTTGCCTACCAGATCTTTGACAATCGTTGATTTGCCGGTGCTGGCCGGACCGGTGACAAAAATATTGTAGCCGGGGTCCTGCATGTTCAACCCAAAGTCGATTGCATCGACAGCGCGCTCCTGTCCGATCACCGTATCCAGGGGCTTAATCTCGGATGTGTTCCTAAACTTGAAGATCTTCGGATCACAAATAAGTCTTAAATCCTTCACCTTCAATTCAAATTTTTTAGCCATATTTTCTCCTGTTCAACCTTAATAGTATAGCAGGGCAAGGCCTATTTTACAATTCTGGTCAACGGCTTATAGTGCTGCGGTTGTCTGTCGGCCAGGACATCATTGATGGCATTAAAAGATTTATCGCGTGTTTGTGAGGGGTAAATTTCGGCGAGCAGGACTTCATCTTTTTCCTCTCCGGCTTTATTTATTTCCCGACCGCTAAAATCATAAATGGCGGAGTTGCCTTTAAAATGTAATTTTTCACCATTTCTTTTTTCCATACCGGCCCGATTGGCCACTGCCAGATAGACATTGTTTTCGATTGCCCGGGCGGGCATTACCATACGCCAGGCCTCGGTGATCAAATTGGCCGGGCAGACGATCAGATCGGCCCCCAGCAGGGTCAGCACCCGGGCTGATTCCGGAAACCGCCAGTCGTAGCAGACCATCGGCCCGATACGGACATCCCGCTTTTTATCCGTCACCACAAAAAAACCGCTGTCTCCCGGGTCAAAGCAATCTTTTTCCTTATAGAAGAGGTGTATTTTGCGATAAACATGTGGCTTTTTTACTTCCGGAACCACGATCAGACAGGCGTTATAAAGGTTTTTTTGGTGGCGCTCGGCAAAACCCGCGACCACCACCGCATTTTTATCGCGGGCCATGTCCCGGAAGAATTTGCTGGCGGGTCCGTCGACGGTTTCAGCGGATTTGGCGACCTCTGCGCGGGATTGAAAAAAATAACCGGTGGTGCACAGCTCCGGAAATACGATGATATCCGTAGTGACACCTTCGACCAGTTGATGCATGCGGGAAAGGTTTTTTTGCTTTTTCCCGAATTCAGGGGTGAACTGGACAACGGCCAGTGTCAGTTTTTTCATTTGCTCATCCTCTCTTAGCTGAAATAAGAGCTAATATTAGATCTGCAAATAGGTATTATTGTAAGGTTGCCGACGACGAGGACAAGCACGAGGACGAGTACGATGAGGAGAACAAAATTTCGTCCTCTTGCTCGTCATTTCAGATTCGTCCTCGTCGTCGTTCTCGTCCTCGAATTTGAGCCTTTTAAAGCCATGTGCCAGATTAGGCCGGAAAACGACAACTTAGAGCCCCTGGAGGACCACGCAGGCCGGAAAACGACATGTCTGTTACTGAACTTTGGACCCTGAACGCAGAACCTATGAACCTTTAAGATACTTCGCAAAACTCCTGGCGGTATGAGACCTGGCGGTATGCTTTAATAACGCTTGCGGAGACCCGGTTGCCACGACCCGGCCGCCGTCATCACCGCCTTCAGGGCCCAGATCGATAATATAGTCGGCTTCCTTGATAATTTCCATGTTGTGTTCAATGATCGCCACGGTATTGCCTTCATCCACCAGGGCCTGTAGAACGCTGATCAGGCGCTGGATGTCGGCCAGGTGCAATCCGGTTGTTGGCTCATCCAAAACATAGAGGGTATGACCGTTTGTTCGTTTCACCAGCTGCTTTGCCAGTTTAATGCGCTGGGCCTCACCACCGGACAGGGTGGGACTGGGTTGACCCAGGCATAGATATCCCAGCCCGACATCACAGACGAATTGCACGGCGCGCCGGATGGCCGGAACGGCTGAAAAAAACCGTACGGCCTCGGCAAATGTCATTTCGAGAACATCGGCGATATTCTTTCCTTTGTATTGGACCGCCAGGGTCTCTTTGTTGTAGCGTTTGCCCCGGCAAACTTCACAGGGCACATAGACGTCCGGTAAAAAGCTCATCTCGACTTTGGGCCGCCCCTGGCCTTTGCAGGCATCGCAACGGCCCTCGGCCACGTTAAATGAAAAGCGACCGGGTTTATAGCCCCTGGCCCTGGCAGCCGGCGTCATGGAAAACAATTTGCGGATGTCGCCTAAAAAACCGACATAGGATGCCGGAACCGATCGCGGTGTGCGGCCGATGGGGCTGTGATCAACTTCCAGGACCCGCTGAAGATGATGCCAGCCTTTAATGTCTTTACACGTTCCGGCCGGATATTGTTTTTTCAACAGCCGGTTACGCAATCCCTTATACAGCGTCTCTTTCAACAGGGAAGATTTACCCGAGCCCGAGACACCGGTAACGCAAATCAGGCGGCTTAAAGGGAAATCCACCCTGATGTTTTTCAGGTTGTTTGTGGTTGCACCC
>JASFPY010000395.1:0-3595 GCA_050115755.1 Desulfobacteraceae bacterium
CCAGCCAGACCGGCCCCCATCAGCTAGACTTTGTTGGGTTTAAAAACAATGAAGCCGATGATCTCATCATCAAGATCAGGCAGGAATATAATCAAGAACAACAGGTCAGATACTGTCACCGCCTGCATGAGATCATCGCTCATGAACAACCGTATACCTTTCTGTACGTTGGTACATGGACCGCAATTCTGGACAAACGAATTGTCATCCGCGAAATCGATGAAAGCGGAAGCGTTGTTTATAAAAAGATAACACCCACCAAAACCGGCAGCTATACCTTCTATTTTAACAAGTGGATAAAGCTGGCGGAAGTTCCGGAACTGACGCCTTAGCAATTTAGAGGAATTTGAAATGTTGTCATTTATCGGACGCAGCATGGTCCAGAAAATTATTACCTTATTCTTTGTTTCGATCGTGTCTTTTTTAATCATACACCTGGCGCCCGGTGAACCCAGTCAGGTGGATCCTTTGAATCCCAAATTCACTCCCGAAATGGTTGAAAAATTCCGCGATGCATTTCATCTGGATGAACCGCTTTATGTGCAGTATCTTTATTTTTATGGAGACCTGTTTACCGGCAAAACCATCTCCTGGAAGGATAGCCAGCCGGTGCTTAAAAAAATCTGGGAACGGTTCTTGAACAGCCTGCCTTTGTTTATTGTTGGAACGATCCTAACCTGGACCATTTCTTTTCCGGTTGGAATCCGTTCGGCACTTTTCAGGGGCGGAATCTATGATCGCAGCTCCACGTTTTTTGCTTATCTTTTAATTTCAATTCCGGGTTTCTTTTTTGCTTACATCCTGATTATTTTCGTTGTCACCCAATTTCAGGTGCCGGTTATCGGGATGGAGACATTTGGAATTGCAGACACCGCCTGGTTAAACAGGGCAATGGACAGATTATGGCATCTGTTGCTGCCTTCTCTTTTGGGTGCGACCGGCGGCATTGCCGTGCTTTCCCGTTATGTTCGCAGCCAGATGCTTGAGGTTGAGGGCCAAGATTATGTGCGCACGGCCAAAGCCAAGGGACTGGCACCGGATCAGGTGCACTATAAACACGCGCTGCGCAATGCGCTGCTGCCTTTCGTGACCATGTTTGGCCTTATTCTGCCCGGTTTGATCGGTGGATCGGTCATTATCGAATCCATATTCGCATGGCCGGGTATGGGCAGGATGGCCTATGAAGCCATCCTCGCCCGGGACTATCCGGTAATCTTAACCATCAACTTCGTTTCGGCGGTGCTGGTGTTGATTGGCACCTTTATTTCAGATCTGCTTTATCTGATAGTGGACCCCAGGATACGATTGTAATGGATGTCAACCCGCATACAGGCATAGATACACCGGATTACCAACTGGATGAACCGCTGGCACCCAAACGCACCCGTTTCGAAGAGTTCTGGCGTCTTTTCAAGAAAAACAGGCTGGCAATCGCAGGAATGGTGTTTTTCATTCTATTCTTTGCTGTCGCCATCACGGGCTTGATTTTGACCTCCGGGAATGATCCTATTCTCGATCCTGCCCTGGTGCGTCTGCAGGAAAAGTTACGGCCACCGTTGGCCAGACCCAATTTTGAGATGCTCCAGCCCAATGAAGTCCCAGCGCTGGGTGTCTATGTATTTGGAACCGATGATCTGGGGCGCGATGTTTTCGCCAGGATGCTTCAGGGTTCCTGGGTCTCGTTGACCGTCGGCTTTGTGGCGGTGGGAATTGCCATTATTATCGGGATATTCCTGGGCGGAATCGCAGGCTATTACGGGCAACGCCATATACGCATCAATCAGCTGATTGCCGGAAGTTTAGTAGGCGCAGGATTGATTTTAATCATCTTTGGTCTTTTTTGGGTGGGCCTTGCGCTTCTAATTTGCGGTTCAGTCTGCAACCTATTATCATTTTTAATAAAAAAATCAGCTGACACCAAGGCCGAACCCGCCTGGAGACGTTTGTGGTACTTCAAAACCATCTCAATCGATACGCTAATCATGCGCTTTGTTGATATCATGCTGTGCTTCCCGAGCTTTTTTTTGATTCTTACAGTCGTAGCGCTGCTTCCTGCCAGTATTTACAATATCATGATCGTTATTGGATTAACAAGCTGGATGGGCACCACCCGTTTTGTACGCGCCGAATTTCTATCATTGCGCGAACAGGACTTTGTGGCTGCCGCCCGGGCACTGGGATTGAATGATTATCGAATCATTTTCCGCCATATGATGCCCAATGCCATCGCCCCTGTTCTGGTTTCTGCTACCATTGGTATTGCATCTGCGATTCTAACTGAAGCCGGCTTAAGTTTTCTCGGATTCGGCGTCCCGCCCCCACATGCCACCTGGGGAAATATTTTATCCGGCGGTAAAGGATTTATTTTCGATGCCCCCTGGCTGACCTTTGTGCCGGGATTTGCAATCTTAATGGTGGTGCTTTCATTTAATCTTTTCGGGGAAGGACTGCGCGATGTCTTAAATCCCAAGCTAAGAGAACGAAACTAATCTGTTCGTTGTCCGTCGTCCGTTGTCCGTTGCAGATAGAATTGTTGTGGAAAAGGAAAATTTTGCTACGGACCACAAACAACCAACAACGGACAATCAAATAAGACTCTATGCATAATTTGACAATCAGACATGAACGCCAACAATAAAATTTTGCTTTCCGTAGAAGATTTGAAAGTTTATTTTCGCAGCGAGGATGAAGTCGCACGGGCGGTAGACGGCATCAGTTTCGATGTGCGTCGGGAGGAAACCGTCTGCCTGGTGGGCGAATCGGGTTGCGGCAAAACCGTAACCGCCCTTAGCGTGATGGGTCTGGTGCCGATCCCGCCCGGTGAAATTGCAGACGGCAGGGTTTTGTTTCGCGATCAAAATCTGCTGGACTTAGACGATGAAGAGATGCAAAAAATCCGCGGCAATCAAATTGCAATGGTATTTCAGGAACCCCTGACATCGTTGAACCCGGTCTTTACCATCGGGGATCAGATTGGCGAGGCCATTGACACACACGAAGACTTACCCGAAAACGAGATTACCCGCAGAAGTGAACAGCTATTAAAAGACGTCGGGATTCCCTCACCGGCCGAGCGCCTCGCTGATTACCCCCATCAACTCAGCGGTGGGCAGCGCCAGCGCGTCATGATCGCCATGGCCCTGGCCTGTGACCCGGATTTGATCATCGCGGATGAACCCACCACCGCGCTGGACGTCACCGTTCAGGCCCAGATCCTGCGGTTGCTGAACGTCATTCAAAAAAAACGCGCCATGTCGGTTTTATATATCACCCACGACCTGGGGGTTGTCTCAAAAGTGGCCGATCGCGTTTGCGTCATGTATGCGGGCATCATTGCCGAGCAGGGAAACCGGGATGATATTTTCGAGCGCCCCAAACATCCTTACACCCAGGCACTACTGGCCTCTCTGCCCAATCGCGCAAAAAGAGGCCAGCGTCTCTACAGCATACCGGGGACGGTCCCAAACCCGGCCTACAAACCCGGCGGTTGCCCGTTTCATCCGCGCTGCCAGCATGCCATCCAAACCTGCCGTGAACAATACCCGGAGATGTGTGATTATGGAGGCGGACATCACGCCCGCTGCCCGGTACTTTT
>JASFPY010000396.1:0-3592 GCA_050115755.1 Desulfobacteraceae bacterium
CTGATTCCATCAAAATAAAAGAGACAAAATTATTTATCAAATATTGATCCTCATGTATCGCTCGCAATTGACTCAAAATTAGGATAATCTTATGCTTGGCCACATCGCACCTTCTCGCTTTTCGATTTTAACTGCTGCTGCTGCCATTTGCATCTCTTTCTCGCTCGGCCTGCCCGATTTATTGGCCCAATCCAGTTGTGTGTCCTGCCACACGCAAGAAAACATGTTGCAAAAGAACCTGGCATCTAAAAAAACGAAGAAGTCGGCCTTGACTTCCGGTGCCGGCTGAGGCGGATCCGTGGCTCCGTTGGAGCCGCAAAAAAAGGTTCTGGTAGCCCTGGAATTTTTAGACAGCGATCATGGCGAGATTGACTGCGAAACATGCCATGGCGGCAATGCGGACGCATCGGATAAAAGCGCTGCACACGAGGGCTTGGTGACGAGCCCTTCTTTCAGCGACCCGGAAGGCAACTGCGGGGAGTGTCATGAAGAGATTGCTGCCTCGGCTAAAAATTCACTGCACGTAACCTTGGCTCCCTTTGCAAACATTCTGAAGCGTCGCGCGGATCAGGACAAATATAAGACCATCGAAATGGGCCTTGAGCGCCACTGCAGTCAATGCCACACCGGCTGCGGCGGCTGCCACGTCAGCCGGCCTGCGTCTGCGGGCAAGGGATTTGTCAACGGCCACCTATTCAAGGCCCGCTCGGACCTGCTCAATCAATGCACCGCCTGTCACGGCAGCCGGATTGGCAATGAATACCTGGGCAAAAGGGGCCAGGGGGACATTCACGCCGTCAAGGGCAACATGATCTGTGTTGACTGTCACAAAGCCGAAGAGATGCATGCGGCTGCTCCCAAAGATTTGAAGGGCCGTTATCATCTCAAAGAGGCTGCGAGATGTGCGCATTGTCACAAGGATTTGCAGCGCGGTGAAATACGGAACCACAATATCCATATCGGCAAGGTGCAGTGCCAGGTTTGTCACTCTCAGAGCTACACCAATTGCTACAGCTGCCACACGGGCACGGACAATGAAGGGCTGCCCTATTACACCAACCAAAAAGACATAGAACGCATAAAAATCGGCCTGGCTTACGAAGCGGATGTCCCGGCTGCGGACTTCAATTTTATGCTGGTGCGGCATATTCCAATAGACCCGGAGCTTTTTGCCCACTATGAAAAGGACGTCTTTGCAAAATTCGATGCGGTGCCCAGCTGGAAACGTGCCTCACCGCATAACATTCAACGCAAAACCTGGCAAACGGCCACCTGCAATCACTGTCACGGAAACCGGGATTTGTTCCTGTCCAATAAGGACCTGCTGGATTACGAGATCAAGGCCAACCAAAAAGTTGTCGTATCCGATGTAAGGGTACCGGCTAAAGTCGCGAGAACCGCTAAGCTGGAAATCAACACCTCCGGCGTGAAAACCGACTGGATAGTGGATGCCCGGTGGCTCAATGACAACCTGCGCAAAGAAAACCTGGTCATCCTGGATGCTCGCACCGAAGACGCTTACAAGAAGGGACATATAAAAGGTGCGGTGCTGCTCGACCCTATGAAAAGCGGCAAATTGCGCTGGCCCTGGGGAACCGACACTCCCCAACAGCTGCTCGAACCGGAAAAAATCGCCAGCGTGTTCGGTGCAAAAGGCATAGCGGTGGAAGATCACATCGTGGTGTACGACGATGATGCCTGGAAAGCTGCTTTTTTGCTCTCCGTGTTGGATTACTGCGGAGCTAAAAACATATCGTTTCTCGAGGGCGGCATCGATACCTGGCGGCGAAACGGCTATTCTATGAGTACCGAAACACCCGTTATTGAGCCCAAAACGTTCGAGGTTGACCTGCGGCCGCAATTTATTGTGGACAATCAATTCGTGCGAAAAAACCTGGACAGCCTGGATGTGGTGATTTTAGACATCCGGACCCTCGATCAGTCCAAAAAGCTGACCAAGCATCCGCGTGCATTGAGTTACGGTAGCATTCCCGGGTCCGTTAAATTCCCGGTTTACGGACTTTACATGGACCACGCCCAGCTGAAGCCGCCACAGGAACTACTGTGGGTTCTTAAACAGCGCGGCATCAGTCCGGACAAAACGGTGGTGATCACGTGCAACACCGGTGCCTGGGCCGGTGCCGGGTTCTTTATTTTACGGTATCTGGGATATCCCGATGTTCGCGTGCACGATTCAGCTTGGGTTGGCTGGGAAGAATTTGTACGGTATCCGGGTTGCGGATACTAATTGCCCAGGCGTCGTAGATGAAACTGAAATGTCATAGAATCTAAGATTGTATGGTTAGCGAAACTACGGATGGAAGGGAAGGCATGTTGAAATCGATAATGACCGTTGTTGGATGGTTCACCATTTTTATCGCCGGTGGCCTGGCAGCTTTTGCCGCGGAAACAGAGGTGACGATGGATGCCATTTACGTGCCTGTGGGCAGAATCGTGCTCGCGCCTCCGGTCGGTGTTACACCCAAACGCTCGGCGGTGGCTTTTCCGCACTCAAGGCATTTTGATTACACCTGCAAGACCTGCCATCACAAGTGGGATAGAAATTCGCAGGTGCAGAGCTGTACCGCATCTAAATGCCATGATCAGCTATCCTTGCCGGTGAAATCCAAAAAGGCCATGGCTCATAGACCGGAAGCGATTCGCTATTATAAATATGCATTCCACCAACAATGTATCAGCTGTCACAGAGAGATAAAAATCCATAATAAAAAATTGGAACGGTCAAGAAAAAAAATCAAGGAGCCACTGCAGAGGCCAGGGCCAACCTCATGTGTGGGCTGTCATCAGAGAGAGTAAAAATTCCACTTTTTGTTGTACGTTTTTTTAATGCAAAAAAATTGGCTTTTTAAATGGTTAACCCTATAGCCGAAATGGGTAAAATTCCAAACAATGAAAATTTTTGAATTGGCAGATGCAATTTATGCAAATGCGCGGACCTGTCGCTTGATCCGCTCCGCCGCCTTCGTGACCGACAAGCCCAGGGGTCTATACAAAATTCCCGGATGAATTCTCCGGGGTGGGGTGGATTATTCATGACCATTTTTTCTACTTTCTAATGATAATTTAAATAATCGACATCAGTCAAAAATTTCAGCTTTTATTAAATCAGCCGAAAATCGCTTTCTGAATAGCCGTTTCAATCTCAGGCGTTGGTTTCCATATATATCGATCATCAAATCTCTTTTTAGCAAATCTGTGTTTCACATCGATAACCTTGCCAGATTTTGGCTCCGTAGCGATTGGCTCTAACGTATCCATCGCCAATCGAGCGGCTTTTTCCCGTTCGCCGGCATCCAATCGACCCTTCGAATCGAAAGCCAAAAACGAATATTCAGTCATTATAATCTCAGCTGGTTTTCGGTTTATCATCTCCAGCACGATCAATGCATAACGGATTCTTTTACCTGCATATTGCATTAGATCTTTATCTGGATGTCCTTTGATAAGTCGGTTATATTGTTTTAGTGTTAAACGCTGTAAAGAATCATCTTCCTTTACAATGAATATTCTTGTTCCCAGTCCCATGGTTTGTGCCTTTGTGATAGGGTCCACCTATGCCGGTCAAGGTCGG
>JASFPY010000397.1:0-3591 GCA_050115755.1 Desulfobacteraceae bacterium
GTAATGCCTCCAATGATGACCAATGTCCCCATCCAGGCGAGAGTGCCCCCCAGGATGGGGTGCAACCGCGCCAGCAGATAAATGCCGGCTTTGACCATTGTTGCCGAATGCAGAAAAGCACTGATGGGTGTTGGTGCGCTCATGGCGTTCGGCAGCCAGAAGTGAAAAGGCATCTGGGCTGACTTGGTAAATGCGCCGATGAATACCATCGTCAGAACGACAAGATACAGTGGATCCGCTTGGATTTCAGCGGCCTGCAAGGTAATTCGGGAAAGATCGTAGGTATCTGCAATGCTTCCCAAAAGCAAAAAACCGATCAGGAGTGCCAGCCCCCCCGCACCGGTCACCAGCAGCGCCTGGCGGGCATTTTGGCGTGCCGTTTCCAATTCGCACTCAAAGCCGATCAACAAATAGGAAATGATGGTGGTCAATTCCCAGAAGACAAACATGGCCAGCATGTTATCGGCCATTACCAAACCCAGCATCGCCAGCAGAAAGCTATGCAGATAAACGAAAAACTTTCCCGCTGCGGCTTTTTTTGGCAGGTAGTCAGCGGCGTACAGGGTCACGAAGAAACCGACACAGCAAATGATGAGCGCAAACAGCAGGCTCAACCCGTCTATTGCCATGGACAGCGCAATATCCAGGCTCGGTATCCAATCCAACTGAATTCGAAACACGTGTCCGGCCGTGACCTGCGGCACGAGATAAAGCAGCGCAGCAAATAGCCCCAAAGGAATGATACTGGATATCCAGCCTATGATCGATGGTTTAGCGTTGTCGGCAATCATACCCATTTTATTCGAAGCAGCTGAAGTCAATCATCGATTGCAGAAAAATTCATGTCTTTGAGCCTGAAACCGAAATGTCGTTGCCGGTTGATTTCTGGGATCAGAAGCCACACGGCACCTATTGTGCCAAAAACAGCGGCCGGTCGGTTTGCTGGATGGCGTTGAGTACCGTATCACCGATAAGATGTCTAAACAGAAGATTGCGGATGCTGTTGCCCATCACGATCAAGTCCATGTCATTTTGTTGAGCATATTCGAGCAGATGATCCTTTGCCGATTTAGTGACTGATTCGGTTTGCGTGTTAAAGCCGTGGTCGCGGCAATACTCAGCGGCATCTTTCAAGAGCTGACCGGTACCCTTATCGCTTTTGCCAAAATGAACCACCCGTAAATCCACGTTGCGCCAGGGATTTAACTGGATATAACGGCGCATCGCTTTGGCCGATTCCATTGATCCGCTGTAGGCGATCATGACCCTGCGAATGGAACGAAATTGAGGAGAAACCGCAATGATTGGCCGCACTCCCTGGGAAACAAGCCGAATAAGCGCATCCCGCGGTTCGACGGTGAAGCCGTAATCAAACAGGCTCTTCAAGCCGAATATGGTGATGTCGTTATACCGCGCATGGGCAATCATTGCTTCAAAGGGATCGCCGGTTTCACGTTTTACTTTTGTCGAGATTCCAGATTTTTTGCACTTTTTTCTAAATTTTTCAATTGCTTTTTGGATCTGGTGCTCGGTAATTAAAAGACGCTTTTTGCGCAGCTTTTGGGCAAAAGCATCTCCGCCCGGCGGAAGAGGCCCGATCTTTTTGAGTCGTTTGGTTTCTACCACCGTAACCCCCGTGATGCGGGCACCATGATCTTTTGCGAGTTCAATGGCCCTTTCAATCGCCACGTCTGTGAAAGGGGTTCCCCCTAAACCAAGAAGAATTCGTTTTATCATATCGCCACCCCCCTGCATCATATTCGTCGCCCGTTTTGAGATTGAAAATCAACTCGACTTTAGGCGATACCAAAATAAACGTTCGATCTAAAAAAATTTTAAAGAATAATTTTAAGCGAAAAAATATAAGACTTTTGCCAGGCAAAAGCAAGAATTCAATTGGCGACAGAAACCAAGTTGCGCTTTTGACGCAGCGGAGCAGTGAGCTGAAATGGGTTGACAATATCACCCCAAAACCGTTAATTTTATAATTTGTTATTATCGAAAAAATACTACTGTTGAAAACGTTTATTTTTCTACTCTATTTGAGCGGTTTGCTCCCTTCTGGGGATCGACGTTCGCTATTATTTCTGTAACCGCACTGTTAATTTTACCCCCGGGATTAGGCATAGACACTTTCTTTACGCCGTTTCCAAGACAAATGGGCGATGTCGCGCCAAGCAGGTAAGTGACAAAAGGAAAGACAATTTTCGCAACACCAAATGAAAGAGATCTGAGAAATCACCTATGAAACCGCTAAAAAAGGCAAAAAATTACAAAGGACCCCGGGGACCGGTGGTTCTGGCAATTTTAGACGGAGTGGGCATCGGCAGCTGTAAAGAGGGCGATATTGTCAGCCGGGCAAACACCCCGACACTGGACTGGCTGCTGCAAAATACCCTCAGCGTAAAGCTCAAGGCGCATGGGACTGCCGTCGGCATGCCTTCGGATGCCGATATGGGCAATAGCGAAATCGGGCACAATGCCATCGGATGCGGCCGTGTTTTTGCCCAGGGCGCCAGACTGGTAAATGAATCCATTGAAAACCGCACCCTTTTTGAGGGGGATGTTTGGAAAGAATTGATTGAGAACGTGATGCAACATGATTCCAGGCTGCATTTTATCGGCCTGTTCTCAGACGGCAACGTTCACAGTCATATCGACCATCTAGAGGCCATGCTGGCCGAGGCAAAAAACGAAGGCGTTAAAAAAGCCTGTGTCCATATTCTGCTGGATGGACGCGATGTGCCGCCAACTTCGGCTTTAGAATATGTCGATCGGCTCGAGGATTTTTTGTCGACACTTGTAAAAGACAGCAAAATAGATTTTGCCATTGCATCCGGCGGCGGTCGCATGAAAATAACCATGGACCGCTATCAGGCCAACTGGAGTATGGTTGAACAGGGATGGAAAACCCATGTCCTGGGCGAAGGCAGACAATTTGGCTCTGCGCGGGAGGCAATTGAAACGTTACGTCAGGAAAACCCAGATGCCATTGATCAGGATCTTCCGCCGTTTGTCATCGGCCGCAACAGCGCACCCCTGGGTCCCATCAAGGAAAATGACAGCGTCATTTTTTTCAATTTCAGAGGGGATCGAGCCATGGAAATCAGTATGGCGTTTGAAGAAGATGAATTTGACAAATTCAACCGGGGGAAAAAACTTAATGTAAAATATGCCGGTATGATGCAATATGACGGTGATGCCCTCATACCCAAAAAGTATCTGGTTAATCCACCGGGTATCAACCGCACCATCGGTGAGTATCTGGTCAAGGCCGGTGTCAGGCAGCTGGCCATCAGCGAAACCCAAAAATTTGGCCATGTGACCTATTTTTTCAACGGCAACCGGTCCGGAAAGTTTGACGATGTTTTAGAGGACTACATCGAGGTGCCCTCTGACACCGTCCCCTTTGAACACAGACCGTGGATGAAGGCCGCCGAGATCACCGATAAGGTTGTCGAGGCCATCCTGGAGGGAAGGTACGGTTTTATCCGGCTCAATTATGCCAATGGTGACATGGTGGGGCATACGGGCAATCCTCAGGCCGTTGAGATTGCCGTGGAGGCCGTCGATCTGTGTATCGCTCGTCTC
>JASFPY010000398.1:0-3590 GCA_050115755.1 Desulfobacteraceae bacterium
CCTGGTGTTGACCATCCTTTTCTCGATGTTCTTAACCTCCTTTGTGGGCATGATCGTTGAACGAATCGGCTACCGACCCCTGCGAGATGCGCCAAGGGCGTCGGCGGCGATTACCGGTTTGATGATCGGCATCATTTTGGAGACCGGGAATCTGGCACTGCTGGGTGCCCAGCGCGTCAGTTTCCCGTCGATGATTAACACCGTCACCTATGACATGGGTGGTGTTTTCGTTACCAATAAAAAGATCATGATTGTGGTGGTCTCTTTGCTGCTGGCTACCGCGTTGCACCAATTTATCCGTCACACGCGATACGGGATGGCGATGCGGGCCATGGCATTTGATTATGCGGTGGTGCCGTTGATGGGAGTGCCGTTAAATACCATTGCGGCCATGACCTTTGCCCTGGGATCGGCCCTGGCGGCTGCCGCCGGTATTCTTTTCGGGGTGGCCTATCCGGTGTTGGATCCGTACATGGGGATTTTAATCGGTTGGAAAGCGTTTGTAGCGGCAATTTTGGGGGGCAGGGGATCGATCATCGGTGCCACACTGGCCGGCTTCTTGCTCGGGTTTATTGAGATTTTTGTGGCCATGATCTTCCCGTCGACGTTGCGCGATTTCATTGCTTATTCGATTGTTTTGCTTATCCTGGTTTTCAGACCGCATGGTTTTTTCGGAGAAGCCTACAGCGCGCGCCTGAGGCTATAAGCCGCCGGTGCTGTTTCAGGATCTGCAGCGACCATTCTAACCGTCAAGATGAGGATGCAATATGGAAGAAACGAGTCAAAAGTTGTCATCTCCTGCGATACTGTCAAGGATAGACATACGCGCCTGGGTTTCACAGGTTCCGCTGCTGGGCTGGCTTATCGGGGTGCTGGTTGCAGTGGGTTTGGAAATGGCAATCGGCACGCCTTTGGCGCGCAGTCTGGGATTGCCCAAAGCGCCGGTCCTGTTTGGTTTTGTCATTATGCTCAAAAAACCACTGCTGATTCCAGGTGCGGCATTATATCTTTTTCTCGTCTATTTATTGCCCATCGGCCTGATCGCACGATTCGGCGCAGCCGCATTAAACCGGCTGGCCGCCATCCTTGCCGACTTTTCGACTGTTTTTTCCATTCTGCTCCACCTCGCATTACTTTATCTGGCATTACATCTGTGGTCCGGAATGAGCGACTATCGGGTCCTGATCGTAAAACTAACCTTGATTGCAGTGATGGTGACCCTGAGTTTGAACGTAATCAACGGCTATATGGGTGAGTTTTCCTGCTCCCATCCCGGCTTTATGGCCCTGGGCGCCTATACGGCTTCAGCCGTTACGGTATCCCTTTTCGTCAACGATAAGCTCTTTGGTGCTGCTTTGCTTCCGGCGGCAATCGGGCCATTCTTTTTTCCGATCGCTCTGTTTCTGGGCGGCGTGGTAGCCGCCATCGGAGCGATGGCGGTGGCCATTCCTTCATTTCGAACCCGGGGCGATTACCTGGCGATTATCTCGCTGGCATTTATGTTCATTGTTAAAAGCTTAATTGAAAACCTGGAAATCGTCGGAGGACCGCGCGGATTGGGGAGTCAGCCGGACTGGGCGAATCTGCCCACCGTTTTTCTGATTACAGTGATCTGTATCTGGATTATCAATAATTTTGTGCGATCGACCCTGGGAAAAGCGCTCAACGCGGTGCGCGACAACGAGATGGCGGCCGGTGCCATGACGGTCAACACCCGGCGCACCAAATTTCTGGCGTTTTTGT
The DNA here is from genome assembly GCA_050115755.1 of Desulfobacteraceae bacterium. Taxonomy (GTDB): domain Bacteria; phylum Desulfobacterota; class Desulfobacteria; order Desulfobacterales; family JAHEIW01; genus JAHEIW01. Next base: position 1,744 of record JASFPY010000398.1, read on the forward strand.
TTGCCGCCTTCTGGGCGGGAGTCGCCGGCGGTTTGTTTGCCCACGTACTTCGATATGTCAATCCCAGTACGTTTGGTATCCAGAAACTGGCCGAGGTTTTGGCCATGGTTTATTTTGGCGGGTTGAACTCCGTATACGGCGCCATTGTGGGAGCCACCAGCATCAGCTTGTTGGGAGAGGCCCTGCGGCCGCTTGAAATTTTTAAATGGATTATCATCCCCTTGCTTTTGATACTGGTGATGATTTTTAGACCCACGGGTCTGATTGCCTTCAAGGAGTTTGACGCCAGACAACTGATTCAGCCTAAAAAGTGAACAGCCGAATCGAGTAAGAAGCGCTCAATTCGGCGTTAATTGTTATTCGTTATTCGGTGTTAACAGGTGATCAACAGGAATTTTGATTTCATTCCATACAAACGATTAACGCATAACAAATAACGAATAACTTCCCATTGCTTTTTAAAGCAATGGGGACAGGGAGATGAGGTGGAGCATGTCATTGCTTCGGGTTGAAAATATGACCCACTTTTTTGGTGGCCTGCGAGCGCTGCACAATTATGATCTTGAAATCCAGCCGGGCGAAGTTCGAGGGCTCATCGGTCCCAACGGTGCCGGTAAAACAACGATTTTCAACCTTATCACCGGAATCTACACTCCCACCGAGGGACGCGTCTTTCTGGAAGATAAAGCCTTAAAGGGCCTGTCGCCGCACGAAATTGCAGCCATGGGCATCGGCCGTACCTTTCAAAACATGCTGCTGTGGCGACATATGACTGTCCTGGAACATGTCAAGATGGCCCGTTATTCAAAAATCGGCTACGGACTTATTGGCGCTTTTTTCGGAACGTCCCGGCGAAATCGCGAAGAGGCAGAAAGCGAAGCGAAAGCCCACGCCCTTTTAGAAATGTTCGGCGTCGATCAATTTGCGGATCAGTGGGTGCCCAATCTGCCCTATGGCGCCCAGCGGCGGGTTGAAATGGCCCGGGCCCTGGCCATGGACCCCAAAGTGCTGTTTCTGGATGAGCCTACCGCCGGTATGAACCCCGAAGAACTGGTTAAGATGATGGATATCATCCGCAAAATCAAAGAAAAATTTGAACTGGCCATTTTTCTCATCGAACACCGCATGAAAGTGGTCATGGAGCTGTGTGAAAAAATCCAGGCACTGGTTTTTGGAGAAGTGATAGCGGAAGGCACACCGCAGGAGATTCAAAACAATCCCAAGGTCATTGATGCCTATCTGGGCAAGGAGATCGTCGAGTAATGTTTTTATCCATAGAAGAGTTGCGTGTTTCCTATGGCAATATTAAGGCGTTGCACGGCCTGAACTTTCAGATTGACGAAGGCGAAATCGTTTGTATCATCGGTGCCAATGGTGCCGGTAAAAGCACGACACTTAAAGCCATTTCCCGTCTGGTTCCGGCAGATGCGGGTTCAAAAATGACATTTGCGGGAGAAAACCTGCTTGATTATCCTGCCGATAAGGTGGTCAGCCGGCTGGGCATTTCCCACGTCCCGGAAGGCCGGCGCCTGTTTGATAATTTGACGGTGACGGAAAACCTGCAGCTGGCATGTTTTGCCCGAAAAGATAAAGATCAGATCAAAGAAGACATCAAACGTGTCTTTTCGATCTTTTCGCGGCTGGAAGAACGGCAGTTCCAGAAAGCCGGCACGCTCAGCGGCGGTGAGCAGCAGATGCTGGCGGTAGGCAGAGCATATATGAGCGGACGCAAAGTCATGCTGCTCGATGAACCCTCCATGGGACTGGCACCCCTGCTGATGATGAGCATGTTTGATGCCTTAAAGGAGATCAATAATGAGGGGACCACCATTTTGCTGGTGGAGCAA
>JASFPY010000399.1:0-3583 GCA_050115755.1 Desulfobacteraceae bacterium
CGGCCGATCACTACACAGCCAGGACATCCAGTTTAATGACATTCGCACCACCCTGCAAGCTTTGTGCGCGATCTACGACAACTGCAACAGCCTGCATACCAATGCCTTCGATGAGGCCATAACAACTCCCAGCGCCGAATCGGTCAGACGCGCGCTGGCCATTCAGCTGATCATTAATCGCGAATGGGGGCTGGCGAAAAACGAAAACATGAATCAGGGCAGCTTTATTTTTGAAGAATTGACGCGGCTGGTAGAAGAGGCGGTTTTGATGGAATTTGACCGCATCACCGAACGCGGCGGTGTTCTGGGGGCCATGGAGACCGGTTATCAGCGCAGCAAAATTCAGGAAGAATCGATTTATTATGAGACATTGAAACATACCGGGAAAATGCCGATTATAGGGGTCAACACCTTTAGGGATCCTGATGCTGATGGGGAACAGCTCAGTGAGGCTGTCGAACTCGCACGGGCCACTGAAGAAGAAAAACAATCTCAGCTCAAACGTCTGGCAGATTTTAAAAAACGTCACGAAAAAGAGGCGCCCGCGGCGTTGGAGCGCTTGCAGAAGGTAGCGCTTTCGAACGGGAATATCTTTGCCGAGCTGATGGACACCGTGCGGGTATGCAGCCTGGGGCAAATTACCCAGGCACTTTATGATGTAGGGGGGAAGTACCGACGCGGTATGTAGGTTTTTTAGGTTTCAAAGGACAGATTTCAGAAAACGGAGAACCGCAGAATATCGAATATAGAATGTTGAATTTCGAAGGAAATAAACTTCATCATTCGAAATTCCTTGTTCGATATTCGATATTCAAAATATAGAAGGGACTTGAATGGGCGCAAAAAACAGTTTTTCTTCTATTGATGTTATCCATGAACAACTGACCCGGCATCGATACATATCGGACCAATCTCTTGCAACCGTCCTTTATCTTTCATACCACCTCAGCAAACCGATATTTTTAGAAGGTGAGCCCGGTGTCGGAAAAACCGAGGTCGCACTGGTTTTGTCCGACATCCTCTCGACCGAACTTATCAGGCTTCAATGCTACGAGGGCCTGGACGCCAATACGGCCCTGTATGAATGGAACTATCCCAAACAGCTGCTTCGCATTAAAATGGACGAGCAATGCGGCCTGTCACCGGAAGAAATGGGCCAGGTGATTTACAGTGAACCCTATTTAATCAAAAGGCCCTTACTCGAAGCCATCCAGAGCTCCCCGGGCAACACACCGGTGCTTTTGATCGACGAACTGGATCGCGCCGATGAGGAATTTGAAGCATTTCTACTGGAAATTCTGTCCGATTTTCAGGTATCAATCCCCGAAATCGGCACGTTAAAAGCCACCCGCAAACCCATGGTCGTGATTACATCTAATCGAACCCGCGACATCCACGATGCCCTCAAACGGCGCTGTTTCTATCACTGGATCGATTATCCGGACCTGGAAAAGGAGATGAAAATCATCCACGCGCGCGTACCGAAACTGGAAGAATCGCTTATCCATCAAATTGCGATCTTTATGCAAAATATCCGCAAAGAGGATATGCTGAAAAGGCCGGGTGTATCCGAAACCCTCGACTGGGCCGAAGCGCTGCTTAAACTTCACCGCCGCGTCCTCGATGAAGAAACGGTCGAACAGACGCTGGGATGCATTCTCAAATACCGTGAGGATATTCAGAATTTCAAATCGAATATCTGGCCGAATTCGGAAAAACGCGCTCAACTCTTAACCTCGTATTCCGAATAATATTTTCGTATTGAGTATTAACTACTATTTGGGTGTCGGTGTTCAGTAAAATAGCTGGAAGGCTGGGAAGCTTGGATGCTTGAAGGCTCAAGCATGTCATCGCTTCAGGCTTTCTGGCTTCCCAGCTTTCAAGCTTCCTGGCAAGGAGTTTAGAGCAAGTGCCTGACACCCGCCACCATTCTTTGAGAAATGGCAAAAAAGAACACTTCCAATAATTCCCCGCACCGCTCAGATGAGGGGTTGATTGAAAATATCATTCGATTCTCTCATCTGTTGCGTGACAACGATATTTCAGTTTCCCTGTCGACTGTATTAGACAGCCTCACGGGCTTGCCGCTGATTGACATTTCCAACCTTCAGACCTTTAAGTGTTTGCTTCGCAGCAATTTCATCAGCCGCAAAGAAGATCTCTCCAAGTTCGATCACTTATTTTATATTTACTGGCTGCCCTTACAACTGACCGCGCCACAGATTCCAGTGGAAGACAGGAGTGAAAGTGAAACCGAACAGGATGTCCCCGGCACCGTTAAAGAAAAAATGCGCGATCTTCAGGTCAGCGGAGATGCCGAACCGAAAGCCGGAGAACAATGGGCGCTGCGCTACAGCCCGCAGGCCCTTTCTCAAAGCGACCAAATGCAGGAAATCAGTTTCACCGTTGACAGAGGCCTGTACGAAACCATTAACAAATTGCTTCAACCGCTGGCCAACCGCATCAGCCGGCGATTTCAATATACCATACGGGGTAAAGAAGTCAGTCTGCGAAAAATACTGAGAAAAAACATGCAATTTGGCGGGGAACTGATTTTGCTTGATTTTAGAAAGAAAAAATTAAAAAAACGTCGGGTTATCTTTTTTTGCGATGTCAGCGGTTCAATGGATGTTTATACCCTTATGATCCTGCAATTCATCCATGCCCTCAGGCGAATTGATCGACAGACTGAAATCTTCTTTTTTTCAACTGATCTTTCCAGAGCAACCCATCAATTCGAACAGGGTGATTTTGCGTCTGCCATTAGACAATTTCCGGAAGTCGTTTCGGACTGGGGCGGGGGAACACGTATCGGCTATTGCCTAAAGCTGTTTAATGAAACCTACGGGACAAGAAAGCTTTCCGGCAAAGATATTGTCATGATTTTCAGTGACGGCTGGGACAGAGGGGAAATCGATTTGCTCGATAGCCAAATGGCCTTTCTGAAACGCAAAGCCTATAAAATTATATGGTTAAATCCGTTGATCGGAACGCGGGACTACGAGCCGATCTGCCGGGGGATGAGCGCTGCCCTGCCCTACGTGGATTACTTCCTGCCGATGGGCAATCTCAATGACTTGCGTTCGATCAGCCAGACGCTCAAAAAAGTGATGGTTTAAAACAGGTTCAGGGTTACGCGTCGCGCCCTTTATGTTTGGGGTTTGCAAGATCGAATATCCGCCCTACCCTTTTTTATCTTTTGCTTCCAACGCATCCAGAATTTTTTCCGGTGTGATGGGCAATTCCATAAAGTCAACGCCGATGGCATCATAAATGGCGTTTACAATCGCCGGTGCCGGCGACAGCTGGGTACCTTCTCCGGCCTCTTTGGCCCCATACGGACCGATGGGATCATCCGTTTCGACTTCCATGGCCTCAATTTCCGGCATCTCCAGAAAAGTTGGGAAGCCGTAATCCAGAAATGACGGATTCATTATCTGTCCTTTTTGAACAATCACATCTTCATATAGGGCCTGTCCCATGCCGCCGACCACAGAGCCCTCCAGCTGTCCCTCAACCAGCATGGGATTAATGGGCCGGCCGCAGTCATGGGCGGTAACCATCCGCAACAGTTTTACCTGAC
>JASFPY010000400.1:0-3574 GCA_050115755.1 Desulfobacteraceae bacterium
GGCATTGCAGAAAATGATCCGGCTGATCACGCTGGCGAGCGCCGGCAACGGCTACTTAAATTTTATGGGAAATGAATTCGGGCATCCGGAGTGGATCGATTTTCCGCGGGAGGGCAACAACTGGTCCTATCATTACGCCCGCCGGCAGTGGCACCTGGTTGACGATGACAACCTAAAATATCAGTTTCTCGCTCGCTTTGACCGGGATATGATTGCCATGGCCAAAACCCACCAACTGCTGGATAACGCCGATCTGCGCCTGATATATGTGTATTCCGACAACAAGATCATCGTTTTCAAACGGGCCGATCTGTTGTTTGCCTTCAACTTCCACCCCCAGCAGTCTTATCCCGGCTATCGCTTTGAAGCCCCTGCGGGAACCTACCGCATGCTGTTGACCAGCGATGCAGCTCAATACGGCGGACACGGCCGCCTGACTGCCGACCAAAAACATCTGACCCTGCTCGAAAAAAATGCGCATGAAGACAAACATTATTTGAGCCTTTATCTTCCCAGCCGGACTGCGATTGTATTGCAGCATACGTCTTGATCGTCAAACCAGTAAACATCAGGAAAGAAATTGCGCCAAGCGCTCCATAGCTTCAGCCAGCCGCTCGGCCGGATGGGTCAGGGCAATACGGAAAAATCCTTCCCCGCAGGAGCCGTACATGGAGCCGGGGATCATCCAGACCGCAATTTCATCCAGCACCTTAAAACAAAATTCCTTTGCGTCTTTGAAACCTTCGGGAATATCGGCCCAGACATAGAAGGTGGCCCGAGGGATCTGCAGATCCAGGCCCATATCAAGCAGGGCATTGGCAACCACGTCGCGCCGCTTCTGGTACATGAGATTGCGTTCAGCCATAAAATCGGTGGGACCGTTTAGTGCTTCGGTAGCCGCCACCTGAAGGGGGTAAAACATGCCCCGGTCGGAATGGGATTTAATTTTGGTCATGGCCGCGATTATATCTTTGTTGCCGAGCATCATGCCGGTTCGCCAGCCGCAGCAGTTATAGGCCTTGGAAAGGGAATTGAATTCGATTCCAACCTCCCGGGCACCTTCAAACTGCAAAAAGCTGCAGGCCCGGTAATCCTCGAAACACACCTCCGAATAGGGGTTGTCGGAAATTACGGCCACATCATACTCGTGGGCCCAGTGGACCAGATTTTGATAAAATTCCTCGGTTGCCACCGCCGCAGTGGGATTGTTGGGGTAATTGACCCATATCATTTTGGCTTTTTGGGCCACCTCCGGCTCGATTGCAGCCAGATCCGGCAGGAAACCGTTGCCCTTTTTTAGCGGCACGGTTTCAATTACGCCTCCGGCAATCTTTACCCCGGCAACGTAGGCAGGATAACATGGATCCGGCACCAGGGCGATGTCGCCTGGATCCAGCAGGCAGGTGTGAATATGAAAAAGGCCGTCGGCTGAACCCAAGAGTGCCAGCACCTCGGTTTCCGGGTCGCAGTGCACGTTAAAGTGTCGCTGGTACCATCCGGCAATGGCTTGCTTAAGCGGCATTGGTGAATAAAAACTGGGATAATGATGATGATCCACATCCATACAGGCATCCGCCAGGGCCCGGCGCTGATCTTCCGGTGGATGGACATCGGGATCTCCCAACCCCAGGTTAATCACATCCTTGCCCTCATCTTTCATGCGGGTCAGGATCACATTCATTGCGGTACCCAGATAGGCTTCGAAGGTTTGCAATCTTTTCGCAAGTTTCACGATATCCTCCTGTCATACGTCTTCTTGATCATAGACGTTGGCGATACAGCATAAAAAGGTTGCCGTTTCCGTGTCGCTAATGTTCTTCATGCCGTGGGGTTCCAGGCTGGGAATATAAATAAAATCCCCGGGGCCGCACACCACTTTTTTGACCACTTCATCGCTTTGCGGGTCATACTGATAACATTCGAAGCGGCCACTCAAAATGTACATGGTCTGGTAATAAAAATGATTGTGAATCGGGATTTCACCGCCGGGCTGGGCGGTGAAAAACCGCAGGCCGTATTCGGGATATCCCGTGCCGTCATCACCGTGCTTTGAAAGCCAGCGAATGCTGATGCCTTTGACATCGTGTTGCTGGCCCCGATAGGGGAATGTTTTAATTTCAACGTCTTCTTTATCTTTCCAGTTAAAAACGTCCATGCTTTCCTCCTAAAATGGGAGTTATCTGTTATTCGTTATCCGTTATTTGTTGGTTATGGGATTAGAAGAAATTATTTCTGCTTTTGTCAAGACAATTTTGCCCTTTTTTCTGATGGTTGTATGCGTCATTGCCGGCATTTGCTGCACATCGAATTTAAACAATTGGGGGATCGGGGCGGTTTTCGATTTAAGCGTCGGATGAATAATTGCCTGACCCTCTCATTATTTATCATATTTTAAATGATTATAGTGGATTATGAAGAATGCGGGACAGAAAAAATTGCCATTTGAGCCAATTTTCGATATACTTTAAATTAAGGCCAGAGGGGGAATAAGAGGAATAAAATGACGCGGCAGGTTCAAAACCAGCAGGGGCGTATAATTAACACCTTGCATGCAATTTTGTTTGTCACAGCGTCGCTGGTGTTTATTTTTACAGTGATCTACCGAATGGCCAAAAGCGAAAGTTTCAGCAGCGCACTGGCAACGCTGGTCGAATCCCTTTTGATCGTCTCTTTTTTTACTTTTTTCGGAATACTTCTCGCTTATCTTTTTTACTTCATACATGAAAGAATCCGCCAGGGATCTCACCACCAGCAGCTGTGGGACATGCTATTTTACCCTTCCGCCCGGAATGAGTCCGCAGGCAAACCCGATCCCGATAGCACGGGACCTGATCCCAATGATGAAGTCGAATCCCGGCCAAATTCCTGAAACGCTCAATTTAGCCTGCAGAAACATGTAGACCAAAGTGACATTGTGACCCGTCTTAAGAATAAATGTCTATGAAGACGTTAAATGCGCGTGTTTGTACCCGAGAAGATTTCTTAATAAAATTGAAAGGTAAAACGCTCCATTCCCTGAAAAAAATTAAGTATCGCTAAATTCCTTTTTCAGGTATGGTAGATGCGTTGAGGGGCTATGATGAAAAATTATACGATAATCATTTTCTTGATTTCAATTGCCGTCTTATCATCGGCATGTGCCCAAAAAAGGCCGGTTCTTTATCCAAACGCAACCTACCATGCGGCAGGGCCATCCAAGGCCCAGAGCGATATTGATGACTGCATCCAGATGGCTGCCGACTACGGTCATGCGACCGATCAGGGCAAAAAGGTGGCCGGGTCAACCGCAAAAGGCGCTGCAGTGGGTGCTGCGGTTGGAGGCGCTGTGGGCTTGGTCACCGGCCGCCCCGGCCGCGGATTGGCTGCCGGAGCAGCCGGCGGCGGTGCGGGAGGCCTGGCAGGCGGCGCCATGAAATCGGGAGACCCCGACCAAATCGAGCGCCGTTTTGTGGAGCAATGCCTGCGGGATAAGGGGTATAAGGTCATTGGCTGGAAATAAAAGCGGCTTAAAATCCGCATGTAATGCCCGATGGCTGTGTTGCCATCCGGTTTAAAATGCTCACGTACTAACGTG
>JASFPY010000401.1:0-3572 GCA_050115755.1 Desulfobacteraceae bacterium
ATTTACCATTTTGTTTTTGGATTACGGCTTAACCCTGGCACAGTTTGCCCTGCTCAACGCTGCCTGGGCCGCCACCATTGTATTGCTCGAAGTGCCATCCGGTGCGCTGGCCGATACATTGGGACGCCGGAATCTGCTGGTTTTTACCGGAATTCTGATGGTTATCGAAATGGGATTGTTGTGTTTTGCACCGCGGGGCAATCAGGAGTTATTATTTGTCATATTTCTGGTGAATCGGGTTTTAAGCGGTGCAGCCGAAGCTTCGGCCAGCGGTGCAGATGAAGCCATTGCCTACGACGCCCTCAAAGATGAGGGCGATATCAAGGACTGGCCCCGGGTTCTGGAAATTCAGATGCGGCTTCAGTCTATTGCCTTTATCATCGCCATGAGCCTGGGGGCGGCCGTTTACGATCCAAACCTGATGCAACGGATCGTCGATTGGCTGGGGCTCAAGGTTCAACTCAACCAGGGCCTAACGCTGCGCATCCCCCCTATGCTGACACTGCTGATGGCCATCCTGACATTGTTGACTGCATTGCGCATGCGTGAAACCGACCACCGAAATTATCAAAGGCTTGCCAGCCGGGGTACCACAATTAAGGAAGCTTTCAGCTTAACGCTTGCCGCCGGCCGATGGATCTTAAGAACACCGTTTGCCCTGGTGATTATTCTTGCCGGCCTGCAGTTCGATAACTGCATTCGGATGATCATTACTTTAAGAAGTCAGTATTACCGGTTGATCGATCTGCCTGAGGCCATTTTTGGTTTGATCGGATCGGGACTCGCCGTACTGGGATTGATAATGCCGCGAATAGCCAGGAGTCTGGTGCAAAAGTATTCTCCCGGATTTAACCTGGGTATTATGTGCGTTCTCACGCTTATCGGGCTGGTCGGCATGACATTTTTCTGGCCGCTCATTGGATTGATACCGGTTATCATTTTGACGACTGTCATGCATCTTCAGAATTTCTTTCAAAGTCAATATCTTAACCGCGTTGCCAACTCACATCAGCGGGCCACGGTATTAAGTTTCAAGGGGCTATCGTTTAATCTGGCATACGGGCTAATCGGTGTCTTGTATTCCCTTTTGCTGGCGCATTTAAGATTGCAGGTCACTGGGGCGCAACCGCAAATTGCAGCAGCTCAACTGGAAAACCTGATATTCATCAAATCGATTGCCTGGTTTCCGGGATATTTTTTGCTGACGATGCTGATACTGTTGCTGTTTGCCCGCTGGCGTTTGAAAAATACCGATGCGCACAAAGTGCGCGGTTAAGCCCGCCGGCCCGTTGAGCCCGCTAGCCCGTTTAAAAAAAAATCCCAGGGGTTGGAGAGTTTTTTCATTAAAGCCTGTCGTTTTCGCGAAAGCTGGATGAACGCATAGTGAGATGACGGGCCAACGGGCCAACGGGCTCAACCGGCCAATCTTTGACTATTTTTTTATTGCGTTTTAACGCAAATAAAATTATCTTAGCATAGCGGGCTGAAGCGGTGGAAAGCCCGATAACCGCATCACCAAAAAAGGATCGGAAAAATGGGTCAATTGGAAAACGGCGACGACAAAGATTTTGTGTTGAGCAGCAGCTACCAGGATGACGAAAAATTGGGATCCCGCGAGGATCTTTACTACGGGTCCGCCAGTAATGTTTCCGGCGCTCAGGCCTCTAAAACCATTTATATCGCCATTGGCGGTTTCTTAATTTTAATCGTTCTCAGCGTTGTCGTCCTTACCAGAAGCTATAGTCTTGCCGAAAAAGCCCAGTTGCTGGCTCTGGAATCCAGGCTCGAGCAACTGGAAAGCCGTCTGGGATCCATCGAAGGTGAAGGCGGTTTATCTCAAACCGCTGGACAGGGAAACCAGCTGATCCTTCTCACCGAACGCCTTGACCAGTTAGAAGCCAATATGACGGCCCGCATCAATAACCTGGCAAATCAGCTCCAAACCGCGCCGGCCAAACCGGTCGTCGAAACCACTGCCAAGACCGAAGCCGCTGCAGCCCCTCCGACGCTTAAAGCGGAAGACAAAGCCAAAATTCATACCGTCAAGCCGGGCGAAACCCTCTACCGCATCAGCCGTCGCTATAATCTTTCTGTTGAGCAATTGAGACAATACAACCAGCTGGATCAGAAAGCATCTATTTATCCCGGACAAAAATTAAAGGTTTCTTCACCCCAATAGCAATCAATCCCCCTGCACCGGCCACTGTTGGTGAACCAACCGCATTTTATGTGCTTTAAAAAAATATTTTTAGGGTAACCACTGATTTTTTCTCAAGTTAAACCCCCACTGAGCCGATAAAAACTCCAGGTAAATGTATGCAATAACAGAAATTTTGCACTCCACCGAAATAAACAACCAGGTGTGCCAGTGGCTGATAGCAACCAACCAAAACATGGAAAACCAAAACGCTTCGACCGGCTGATTGAATTTGCCGTTACCCCTTTTTACCGCCTGAATATCGCCAGAAAAATCATGCTGGGATACTTTATGTTGCTGCTCCTGCTCGTGGGTATCTCGGCCTTTGCATTATTTTATCTGAATCATCTCAATAAAATTAACAACAGTGTGCTGGAGACAGATCTGCCGATCATCAACATATCGGGAAAAATGGTTGACGTTATTCTGGCCCAGGAACGGTATGTCCAGCGCTATCTTATTTTAAAGAGCCCTGATATTTTAAATAAGTTCTGGCAAAAAGAAAAAGAATTTAATCAGCTTATCGAGCAGTTGCGCGCCTTGCCCGATCAAGAGACATATCCAATTAACAAAATCGTCAACCTGCAGCTGGAGTATAAATATATCCTTTCAGAAGCCATCGGATGGATCGAGGACCCTGAATCTCCCATATCGAAAGCTTTTGAAAAAAATATCAAAACCCAGCAAGAAAAAATAATGGCCGCAATTAAAAAGGTACAAAACCGTGCTCATTGGGAACAGAAACAAAAAACCTCATTGACCGCGTCCATCGGCCGCCTGGCCTTCAAAGTTGCAGCGATTTTATGCGGGTTGGGTATGCTGTTCGCATTAACAATGGCCTTTGTCATCACCCACAATATTGCCGGCGCCATAAAAAAATTAAAGCACGCCACCAGCATGATCGCCAAAGGCAAATTTGACCATCGGCCCAACATCCGCAACAAAGATGAGCTGGGGGATCTGGCCCGGTCATTTGTCACCATGGCCCAACGGTTAAAACAACTCGAGGAAATGTATCTGGACACCAGCCCCCTGACACGCCTGCCCGGCGGCATTGCCATTGAAAATGTAATGAATAAGCGCATTGCCGCCAAGGCACCCATTGCCTTTTGCCTGATGGATATCGACAACTTCAAAGCCTACAACGATCATTACGGATATGCCAAGGGCAACGATATTATCCAGGCTACCGCCGCTATCGTCAGTGAAGCGGTGGCCAGATACGGAGACGAAAACGATTTTATCGGCCACATCGGAGGGGATGATTTTGTCCTGATCACCACGCCGGACCTTTACCCGCGGATCTGCCAGGCAGTGATTGATAGCTTTGATAAAAAGATTCCCGGATTTTACGATGAGCAAGAGCGCCAAAGCG
>JASFPY010000402.1:0-3567 GCA_050115755.1 Desulfobacteraceae bacterium
AGATCCTGCATGATAATTTCCAGGGCTTCTTTGTATTTGCCCATTTTGACCATGTTGACATAGCCTTGAACGTTCAGACCGCCGGGGCACGCCAGGCGACACGGGGCTTTATCGCCTTTTTCGATGGCAAAAGCCCCGGGGATTGCCTGGGCATACTGTTTATAGGTTGCTTTTTTAGTGGCGAGATTCTCCTGATATTCATCCGGAAGATCTACGGGGCAGACCTTGACACACTCACCGCAGCTGGTGCATTTGACAAGGTCGATGTAGCGGGGTTTTTTGCGAATCCGGGCCTTGAAGCTTCCCGATTCACCGTCCAGCGCAAGCAGCTCGCTTTCGGTTAGAAGTTCGATGTTTAAGTGCCGGCCGACCTCGACCAGTTTAGGCGAGATAATTCACATGGCACAGTCGTTGGTCGGAAAGGTTTTGTCCAGCTGAGACATTATACCGCCAATGGCGGAGGACTTTTCGACTAGATAAACATAGTATCCGGCGTTGGCCAGATCCAGGGCGGATTGCATTCCTGCGATGCCGCCTCCAAGGACCAGGACTGAACCCACCGTGCGGGTATTATCCATTTTGTCTTTCCTTTAATTAAATTCCAGTATTTCAGGAAGTTTGTGTTCCCAGCCAAGCGTGGCCAGCAAAACACCCTCGAAGCCTTCCTGTTTTAATGTGGTTACCAGTTCCCCGGCAATTTGAATGCATTCGCGCACCTTGTCCGGGGATTTGCGGATGCGTTCAATCAGCGCTTCGGGAACATATACGTCTGGCATATTTTGAGCGATGTAACGGGCCATCCCTAACGATTTGAGCAGCAGCACCGTCGGAATGATAATGGTTTTGTTGCGATCCACCCGTTTCATGAAGGGTTTCAGGCTGGCAACATCAAACAGGGGCGGCGTGATAAAAAAGCGTGCACCGGCTTCAATTTTTTTGTTCATTTCTTCCAGTTCCAGCTCGGGAGATTTGCCTTTGGCCCCGGCATTGACCGTTGAGCCGACCATAAACTCGGGAGACCCGGTTATCTCGATGCCGGCCATATCGCGCCCCTTTTGCAGGCCTTGGATAACCTGCAGCAATTCGAATATGTCGATATCATATACCGCGCGCGCTTTGTGGTGGTCTCCATAGCTGGGATCTTGGCCGGTAACCGCCATGACATTGCCGATGCCGCAAGCGTAAGCCGCCAAAAGGTCGGCCTGCAAAGCAATCCGGTTGCGGTCGCGACAGCATACCTGTACGACGGCCTCAAGTTTCTGGCTTTGCAAGACCATGGCAGCGCCCAATGAGCTCATCCGCATAACGGCATTGCTCATCTCGGGTACCACAAACGCATCCACATGGTCCTTGGCCCTTTTGGCATTGGCGACCATCTGGGATGTGTCTACCCCTTTGGGGGGCTCTATTTCCGCCAAGATGGCAAATTCCTTGGCCGTGAACCTGCTTTTTAGCTGCATCTTATCCCTCCGCTTTGCGATTTTAAAGCCAGTTCCAGATATTTAGATGAGCTGCTGTTATAGACTTTTTGCATCCTGATTTCAACGTTTTTTTTATGACTGGTTTGGTATGGTTTTATGACCGCCCTGGTATGGATTGAATGCAGAGGCTCTAACAGACTGCAGCGACTTTAATACCATCTACAATTTGAATTGTATTCAGACAATAAGAATCGGTTTTTCTTGACATTATTTGAAGGACTATGATATTTCAACACCTTTTGATTAATTGCGGATGTAAACCGCAAAGCGGAAACTCCGGCATCAGCCGGAATAACCCTTGAGCACACAGGATGAATACCATGAGCAAAGATGCTGCAGTAGGATCGGTTATGGTCATCGGTGGCGGTATAAGCGGAATGCAGGCGGCACTCGATTTGGCTGAATCCGGCTATTATGTTTACGTGGTGGAAAAATCGAGCGCTATCGGCGGTTTGATGTCTCAGCTGGACAAGACATTTCCGACAAACGACTGTGCCATGTGAGTTATCTCCCCAAAACTGGTCGAGGTCGGCCGGCACTTAAACATTGAACTACTGACGACCACCGAACTCCTGGATCTCGAAGGCCATCCCGGAAACTTCACTGCTACGGTAAGGCAGGAGCCCCGTTTGGTGGACCTGGCAAAGTGCACCAGCTGCGGTGAATGCGAGAAGGTCTGCCCGATCTCGTTGCCCAATGAGTACGATGAAGGCCTGTCGCAACGCAAAGCGATTTACAAACAATACCCCCAGGCTATCCCCGGCGCTTTCGCAATCAGCAAGCGCAGCACAGCCCCCTGTAAAGCGACCTGTCCGGCCCATGTAAGCATCCAGGGTTACATTGCCTTAATCAACGAGGGCAAATATCGCGAAGCGCTGGAATTGTTCAAGGAAGATCACCCCTTTCCCGGTATTTGCGGAAGGGTATGCCACCATCCTTGCGAGGAAATATGCACCCGCAACGATGTGGACCAGCCCCTGGCCATTCGGGAATTGCACCGCTTTCTGGCCGACTGGGAATTGAGTCAGGAGACGCCGTATATCCCTCCGGTTGCTGAAGCGCGGGAAGAAAAAGTGGCCATTGTGGGCTCGGGCCCGGCGGGCCTGACGGCGGCTTACTACCTTGCCAAGCAAGGCTATCAGGTAACGATTTTCGAAAAGTTACCGGTGACCGGCGGCATGATGGCGGTGGGCATACCCGAATACCGCTTGCCCAGGGATATTCTTCAGGGCGAAATCAAGGTCATCGAGCAAATGGGCGTCACCATTCAGACCGGCGTCACTTTCGGCAAGGACATTACGCTGGAAAGCATTAAATCCCAGGGCTTTTCAGCCCTTTTCTTAGCCATTGGCCTGCACGGTGGGCGAAGTCTCGGCGTCGCAAACGAAGATATCGAGGGTGTTTTGCAGGGGGTTGATTTTTTGCGCGATAGCGCCATGGGCAAAGATATTCCCATCGGTGACGATGTCATCGTTGTTGGCGGCGGTAATGTTGCCATCGATGTCGCCCTGACAGCGAAACGCAAAGGCGCCAAGAACGTCACCTTGGTTTGTCTGGAAAAACGCGAGGAGATGCCTGCTTGGGAGCACGAAATTGAGGAAGCGCTGGAAGGGGATATCGAGATCATCAACAGTTTCGGACCCAAGGCATTTTTTATCGACAAAAGCGACAGGGTCTCCGGCATCGAATTTAAGACCTGTACCACCGTATTCGACGACGAAGGTCGATTCCATCCCGCCTATGATGAAAATGAGTGTAGACCGGTTTTCGGCGACACGGTGATCGTCGCCATCGGCCAGAGTGCGGACCTGGCTTTTATCAAAGAGCAGGGCATCGCCACTTCACGCGCTGGCGGGCTGGAGGCCGATCCGATAACTTTGCAAACGCCAATTGATTGGGTGTTTGCCGGCGGCGATGCGTTTTACGGCCCCAAGTCGGTGGTGGACGCTGTTTCCTGCGGCAAAGAAGCCGCCGAAAGCATGCATCGTTTCATCAACCGGTTGGACTTGAGTTCAGACCGGGAAAAAAACTGGGAATTCGAAAAACCGGATGTATCCCTGGAACCCCAGAAAGCGAGAACCCCGGT
>JASFPY010000403.1:0-3567 GCA_050115755.1 Desulfobacteraceae bacterium
TGTGGCGGATTGTCCCGCAAATTGAAATACTCACGTACTAACGTGTACGCTCCGTTTTCAATTCGCGAGGCGCCTTGCCCTTGAACCTGATCTAAGGCTTCGAAACCACTTCTGGTTCGTTTTCATTTTCAGATTGAGGCGAATTGTATGCATATTCGCGGATTTTGCAATGGAATATGCAGCCGGTTCATGATATGGGCAGGTAGGTTCGGTAGTGCGAAAGGAAGGATTCAATCGCAGCAGAAAAGGATTTTACCGATAACCTAAGGCCCTTGGAAGTGCTGATTAAAAACAATCACATGTAGAATGAAAATTTTAAAGCATGATTTTTATGCGCGTGACACCCGGGCGACCGCACGGGCATTACTGGGAAAAAAGCTGGTCCGAAAATACAGTGGCAATATTTTAAGCGGCCTGATTTTCGAGACAGAGGCTTATCTGGGTTCAACGGACAGTGCAAGCCACGCCTTCAAAGGTAAAACGCCGCGCAATAGGGTTATGTTTGGCCGCGCCGGCAGGGCCTATGTGTATTTTGTTTACGGGATGCACTATTTGCTGAACATGGTTACCGAGGCAGAAGAAAATCCGTGTGCAATTCTCATTCGCGCTATCGTGCCGTTTGACGGCATTGAACACATGCAACGCTATCGTGGAAGAAGCGGCAAAGACCTTGCAAACGGTCCGGCGAAATTGTGCCAGGCACTGGCGATTGATCGATCGTTAAACGGATGGGATCTTACGGCCGGAAAGAAATTATGGGTGGAAGATCGGCCGGCGATACCCGGTCGCTACATAAAAAGCGGCCCCCGGATCGGAATTGATTATGCAAAACCGGCTGACCGGCGCGCTGCGCGCCGCTTCTGGATCGACGCAAAATATTTAGATGAAATGACTAATGGCATAAGACTTATGTCGTAGGATGAATTATAAAATCAATTTTTTTAATTTATCGGGTTTCAGAAGCTTTAGATTTTGTTCGAGGACAAGGCGGGATTCAGTTCGAAAGCGGCGCTTACACGATAGTACCTGAGCATTTCGAACTGAATCCCAGCGCGGTAATCGGGCAAAAGATGAAGATTCCGAAGCCAGTTTGCAAGGAGGAACAGAATGGCACATGACCCCCAAATCGGCTATAAAATCGAAGCCACCATTTTAGACGTCAAGGGCGATTGCGATGCACGCCATAAAAAGGGCGAAAGCTTTGAAATCAGCTGCTTCAATGCGGCCGGGCTATGCGGCTGGTTTTATCACGACATATTTCCCAGTCTGCAAACCTTTCAGTTCGGGGGCTCGCTGCCGTGGTGGAAGGGAGATACCATTCAACTGCAGTGCCCGGACCCGGTTAATCTGGTCACCATTCAATTACAGCGGTCAAAGCGAACTTAATAAACACAAATGGAGGTTTCGCATGGAAAGCAAAATCGCAAATGCAGTCTCTCTTAAATATCAGCCGGTCGCTTTGATCTGGTCTGATGAAAAACCGGCGAAAGCCGTGCAGTTTCAGGAAGGAAAATGGGGCTGCATCATGTGGCTGGCTGCCGGTGCTGCCAAGGGCAGAGTGGCCGTCTGTGATCGCAAAACCTTTGGCTGCTTTGGTGGCGGTGTCGGCATGGGTTTCGGTGATCAATATGTCAATTTCCCCGGTGGAAAAGAATGTTTTTGCCATTTCCTTTCGGCCGGCAATGACCAATGGGAGCTGGGACAGCAGACGGCTGAAAAGGTAAAACCCTTTTTGCGAAAAGAGGCTTATGACAATTTTGTTTACGGTGAGCGGTATCTTAAGACGCCGGAGCGGGTTCACCAGTTTATTGAAAACCTGCCGATCACCGACATACCGGCTGAGTATGTCATTTTTAAGCCACTGGCCGACGTTGATCCGAGCCGGGAAACACCCCGGGTCATCGTCTTTTTTGCCGATCCTGATCAACTTTCGGCAATGGTTGTGCTGGCCAATTATGATCGACAGGGCAATCACAACGTCATTATTCCTTATGCAGCGGGATGCCAGACCATCGGCATCTATCCATATCAGGAGGCCCAGGCGGAAAAGCCACGGGCTGTTGTAGGGCTAACCGATCTTTCCGCGAGGGCTTACATTCGCAAGCAGCTTGCAGACAATCTGATGACCTTTTCGGTTCCACTGGCGATGTTCAAGGAAATGGAAAGCCAAGTTGTCGGTTCATTTCTTGAGCGGCCCACTTGGCAGGGACTGCTATCAGCTAAGACCGAAAGCGATTAAGTGGTACGGAATGGTTCCAGCGAATTGCCAAAACCGGGAATCGATTCTTCGATAATTTCGCACTCAACCAGGGGAGAGAAATGGTGCAAAACAAGTTCGCTTACCGTTTGATTTCGGTTTTACTTATTCCTTTTATAATGGCTATTGCAGGATGCGCCGCGACGGGCCCGGAGAAATTAACCGAAACAGTTGCGCCGCCGCCGCAACAGATTGCCTCATCCAGCGGTTGGTGGTTTGCACGGTTTCGCATGCACTGGCCGGCAGAAGGACAGGTGAACTGGCATTTGGATTTACTCATTGCCCATAAAATTGTAGCGCCGGCTCTGGCTCAATACAAAGATGCAATTTTTCTCTGGCGATTTCACCGCCGGGCCGTCCGGGATGATGCCGGTCATCAGTTCAGTTTTATTTTTTATGCTTCTGCAGAAACGGCCTATCAGATCTTTAATATGCTGCGCTCAAATGAAATGTTGTCGGAAATGAAATCCGCAGGAATGATCATCGATGATCGCTATGACAATACGGATAGAATCTCCAGACCCCACATCGAAGACACGAGTGATGCGAGCTGGCCGCCTGCCATTCAAAAAAACTGGCCCTATTTTATCATGGGTGCCAGCCGCATGTGGCTGAATTTAATCTCCGACACCATTGCCGGCATGCCGAATTTAAACAGGCCACTGTCAATTGAAGAAAATGAGCAACAGTATAAAAAAGCAAACGCCGCGATTTCCGAATTGTGGCAGAAAAAAGGGCAGCATGCTTTCCTGCACCATTTGAGCGCCTTGTTCGGATACCGGGCGATCATCTTTTATGACAAGCGGATGCTGAAATTTTAAATTTACCCACAGCCAGCCGGATAAGGATCTGATATGGATTACGTTTCTGCCAAAACTATTTATACCGGGAAAAAAGTGGTTTCTAATGCGAACCTTTTGTTCAACGGTAAAAAGATCAGCGGCATATCTAAAACAAAAAGAGGCCGCAACCTGGGAAAATTTGATGTGCTGACCCCGGCCTTTATTGACCCCCATAGCCACATCGGTATGGAGCGCGCCGGGGAGCCCAATTCCGAAGGGGAGGCCAATGAGCATCGAGACTCAATTCTGGCGCTGACCGATGCCCTGGATTCGATTCAAATGGACGATAAAGCGCTAAGAGATGCGGTGGAAATGGGCGTGCTGTATTCGTGTGTGTTGCCCGGCAGCGGCAATATTATCGGTGGCCAATCGGCGGTCATTCGAAATTATGCCGGATTAAGCAGCCGGGCCCTGATTGCCCGTGCCGGATTAAAAGGCGCTTTTGGGTTCAATCCCATGAAAACAGTA
>JASFPY010000404.1:0-3567 GCA_050115755.1 Desulfobacteraceae bacterium
ATGTCCCGTTTAACTTCCTGAGATAACAAATGTTGAAAAATATCCGCAAGCACATCATCATTGTCCGATCCTGCTGTGCTTGAGAGCTGATGGGGCCGCTTCCGGCCGTAAAGGGTTTTCATGCGGTTGCCGAACGATTGCCGAAAATTGCCCTTTGAGGAAGTTTCGTGACTATTGGTTGCATTGCGGCGATAGTTGTTCAAAGCGCCGGCGGCTATTGCCGGTTTTATTTCAGCCGAAAGATGATATCCATCAACAGCAGCGGTAACCTCAACGCCCACTGCCTTTGCCCGGCCGATAATTTTATTCTCTTTTTTGAGGCTGCGTGCCGATAAAATCACCGCGTCAGAGCCCAGTTCTTTTTTGATCAGCCGTAAAGCGGTCTGCATATCTTTGGCTTCAAAACGCTTAATCTGCATGGCTAAGCTCCAGCATGTCTAAAGATTGTATTTCAACATTACTTAGAATTTCATCATATGACAGTACAACCACATGGGGCATAAAGCGGTCGATTAGCCTTTTGACATGGTACCGGATCTGGGAAGAACACATCACCACCGGCTGGTAATTCAAAGAAGACATTTTTTCCAGAATGGCGGCCAGATTGTTCATCATCTGTTGCGCAACAGAAGGATCCAGCGATAAAAAGCTTCCATGATCGGTTTGCTGCAATGCACCTGAAATCGTTGATTCCATGCTGTGCCCCAGGGTAATGGCGGCAATATGACCTTCAGGCGTCAGGTGCATTTTGGTGATGGTTCGCGACAGGGCATGGCGCACGTGTTCAGTTAAAATGTCCAGATCCTTGACAGCCGGCGACCAGTCCGCCAGGGTTTCCAGTATCGTCAGCAAATCGCGAATGGGAACCTGTTCCCGTAGAAGATTTTGCAAGACCTGAACGACACCGCCCAATGGTAACAGATTGGGGACCAGCTCTTCGACGACTTTCGGATGGGTTTCTTTCACGGTGTCCAATAATTGCTGGACATCCTGTCTGCCAAGCAATTCGTGACAGTACCGTTTTATGATTTCCGAAAGGTGTGTTGTCAGCACCGTTGCCAGATCCACCACGGTAAATCCCTTGGCCAGCGCATTTTCTTTGGCTTCTTCCTTTATCCATAAGGCCGGCAGCCCGTAGGTGGGTTCCCGGGTGGCGATACCGTCTATTTTTTCATCCGTGGCGTTCGGGTTCATGGCCAGATAATAGTTGGCCATCAACTCCCCTCTGGCGATTTCATTGCCCTTGAGCAAAATGGTGTATTCAGCGGGTTTTAACTGCATGTTGTCCTGAATATGGACCGGTGCAACAATGATCCCCAATTCGCGCGCAATCTGCCGGCGCAGCGATTTAATTCGATCCAGCAACTGTCCGCCCTGCTCGACATCCACCAGGGGGATGAGCCCGTATCCCACTTCGATCGCCAGCGTATCCAGGGGCGGCAGCGCGTCAAACGGGTCTGGGGTTATGGCCTTTTCTTCCAGCGCTTTTGACTCTTCTTCGATCCTGGTGGACTCCTTGATGGACCGAAAAATGGTGTATGCCAACCCGCCGGTTACAGCGGATAAAATCATGAAGGGAATGGTCGGCAGTCCGGGCACCAGACCAAAGCCGAAAAGAACCCCTGAGGCAACTGCAATGGCTTTGGGCTGTATCAGTATTTGAGAGGTGATTTCGTCTCCGAGGCTTGAATCCGCCCCGGCGCGCGTAACAATGACGCCGGCGGCGGTTGACACGATCAGAGCCGGCACCTGGCTCACCAGGCCATCACCAATGGTCAGCAGGGTGTAATTCTGGGCTGCACTGGCAAAGCTCATGTCCTTTTGAAAAACACCGATGGCAAGCCCGCCGATAATGTTAATCAGGGTAATGACAATTCCGGCAATCGCATCACCCCTTACAAATTTATTGGCACCGTCCATCGCGCCGTAATACTCTGCTTCTTTGGCAATCAACTCCCGCCGTTCACGGGCTTCCTGTTCAGTGATCAAACCGGCATTCAGATCCGCGTCTATGCTCATCTGCTTACCGGGCATGGCATCTAGCGTAAAGCGGGCAGCCACTTCGGCAATTCGACCGGCACCTTTGGTTATCACCAGGAAATTAATAGCTACCAGGATTAAAAAAACGATAATTCCCACCAGATAATTGCCGCCGACTACAAATCCGCCGAAAGCCTTGATGACTTTACCGGCAGCCAGAGTGCCTTCGTTACCATGCAGCAAAATAATGCGGGTTGAAGCAACGTTGAGTGCCAGTCGAAACAGGGTGATCAGCAGCAAAATTGAAGGAAACGCCGACATCTGCAACGGGTGCTCAACATACATGCTGGCTAAAATAATGATCAATGAAAAGGTAATGCTGAAAGACAGCAACAAGTCCAGCAGCAGGGTCGGCAGCGGCATCACCATAAATGTCAGAATGCAGATCACCGCCACAGCCATTAAGATGTCGCTATTTCTGGCAACAATTGGAATTTGACCGGTAAGTTGGTTCTGATTTGCCAATTTCATTTCCTTGTGAGAAGTGATTTCAAAACCTCAGATCAGGTTCAAGGGCAAGGCGTCAGGCCGATCGGCAAAGCGCAGCATACATGAGTATGTGAGCATTTACCGGAGGCCTGCAACGCAGCCATTGGACCTTAGATGGGGTTTTGAAACCACTTCTAAGCCGTCTGATACATACCCTTGAGACGGTATACGTATGCCAGCACTTCCGCTACTGTTCGGTAAAGCTCCACCGGAATATATTCACCAATTTCCACCATCTTATGCAGCGCCTGGGCCAGCGGTTTGTCTTCGACGACCGGCACCTGGTGATTTCTGGCGATCTCTTTAATTCTTTCTGCCAGGTGACCGGCACCTTTGGCGACCACCGCCGGTGCAATCATCTTGGTTGCATCAAACTGCAGCGCCACTGCTAGATGAATAGGGTTGGTAATGACCACATCAGCCTCCGGAACCGCCTCCATCATTCGACGGGAAGCCATCTCCAGCTGAACCTTGCGAATCCGACTTTTAACTTTGGGATCACCTTCTTGTTGTTTACGTTCATCTTTGACCTGCTGCTTGGTCATCTTGAGGTCCTGCTCGTATTGCCAGCGCTGGTAAACATAGTCGAAGACCGCCAGAATGATGAGCGCCAGGCAAACAAAAAAGAAGACCTTAAAGGACAGTCTGCCGATAAAAATAAGAATGTCTCCAACTTCCTGCTGCATCAGGCCGGGAAACTTGACAGTTTCCGTTCGGATGACCCCGTATGCGATACCGCCAACAACCAGGATTTTAAAAATCGATTTTAACAGCTCCACCAGCGCTTTCAGGGAAACAAACTTTTTCATACCCGAAATCGGGTTAAGCTTGCTCAATTTGGGCCTCATGGGTTCTCCATGAAACTCCAATCCGATCTGACCGATGTTCCCCGCCATACCGGCAATTAAAAACGGCAGGAAAAAAGCGATTAAAATCAGAAAGGCCTTTTGAAAAATTTCAGCTGAAAAGGCACTGACATCGGAAACCGCTTCGAACTGCAAGGTGTCAAGCCGCTCGAAAACGCCGCCGATCAGCTCG
>JASFPY010000405.1:0-3565 GCA_050115755.1 Desulfobacteraceae bacterium
GTGCAGCTGCATGCGGAATCCGAAAATCTCGAGCCGTCAGGGCGCTTCATATCCGCCAAGGGGTTGTCGGATAATCTGGGAAGACCCAACTTTAGACCGGAAACGGAATTATTCGTTGCCGAATCAAGTGGAAAACTTGTTGGCTGCCTCAGCGTTAACCTTGAGCCTGAAATTCAGCGCGCATTGCTTGACGGTCTGGTCCATCCCCTCCATCGTCGCGCAGGAATTGCAACTGAGCTTTTCTCCAAAGGCCTGCAGCAAGTCCGTAAATCCGGTATTAAATCAGCCCAGGCCAGCGTTTTAGAAACCAACGCTGCTGCCAGGGGTCTTCTGAATCACCTCTCATTTACATTCATCCGCCACTTTTTGGAAATGCGGCTGCATATTACCGGGCTCCGCCTCCCGTCAGCAAGGCAAAACCCCACCACCAGCCGCAGGTTAAAAAACGGAGAAGAAGCGCTTCTGGCTGAAATCCAGAACCGCTGTTTTACCGACACCTGGGGGTTCAATCCCAACACCGAAGAAGAAATTACCTATCGCCTGAATATGCACGGCCGCTCGCCGGATGATGTCACCCTGACTTTCCTGGAGGATAAACCGGTCGGTTATTGCTGGACGATTATTGATACTGCTGAAAATAAAAAAAAAGAGAGAAGCAAAGGTTTGATTCATATGCTGGGCGTAGATCCGGACTATCGTCAGCAGGAAATCGGCAAAGCGATATTGCTAAATGGATTAGAGGATCTCAAACGCAGGGGGGTTAAGATCGTCGAGCTAACGGTCGACAGTGAAAACCCGGCCGCATGCGCTCTTTATGAGTCGGTGGGGTTTGAGGTTTATGCCAGATTGGAGTGGTATGAGAAAAATGCAAAACAAGCGATCTAACGAAATGTCTTTTCGTTTTTTTCTCTTTTCACCCTAACAGCTGTTCCTTAACAAACTGAATCCCGTCTGATACTTCCGGGATCGGTATTTTCGGTTTTAATTCAATGACCCGGATGGTATCGGCCTTGAGGAACGGTTTTAGGGCTTTAAATCCGATCTCCCCGCTGCCCGGCGGGATGTGATCATCGAGGCCGACGGCATCGTGAAGGTGAACCCCGATGAGCCGATTGGCATAGGTTTGCAATAACGAATCCCTGGGGATTAAGCCCAGAGTTTCATTGGCATGCGCATGGCCGGTGTCGTGCCAATAACCGACGGGTGCGCCCTTGAAAGTTTCAAAAATCAGCCTGAAATCATCCGGTCCGGGCAGTTCATGATAATGATACCGGTTTTCGAGCCCCAGTAAAACCCTGTGTTTTTCAGCAATGGTTGCCAGATTGTCCAGGCTGGCCAATAAACTGTCCATGTGTTTGGGCTTAAGTGCATCCCGCTCCTTTAGTTTTTGGTGAATAAAGTCCTGTGCTTCATCTGAATTCAGTCGATTCGAGTTAAAGTACTCATAAAGCACCTGCACTTCGTGATGCATTTCCACAAACCCGCAGTGCAGAACCACCGCCGCTGCTCCCAGCTCGCCTGCATGTTCAATGGTTTTGGCCGTAAATTGGACTGCATTTTGACGCTCTTGCTTCTGAAGGCTTGAAAGCAGAAAAAGATCACCACCGCCCGTTGATTCCGGTTTAACGGAAGGAATCGGAAAATAATTGTGGACGCTGACGACGTCTAACCCGGAACGCTCGAGCGGGTTCTTCATCTCACGATAGAGATCTTCCGAAATACGATAGCTAAGCTCGATTCCGGTGATCTCAAGATTTTTAAGAGCCGCAACCATGCCTTCTGCTGTTACCGCGCCGCCCGATTGCCAGGATGTCGAAAGGGCAAGCATTATTTTGTTCCTTTCAAATAGAAGTCGGTAATCATTTCTTAACCACGGAATGGCCGTCTGTCAAAATGCTATCATTGACACGCCTATTCGAACCTTTTATATTTGAGCAACCACTCTCTGTTTCTCCACCATGCACGTTTAACAGGAAATACGATTGTTTCCCGGACAAAATGAATCCACCGCCAACAAAAAAAAAGATGTCCAGCCGCGAGCGCTTCAGGGAAACCATGGGCTACGGCACCCCGGACCGTGTCCCTTATTTTGAAGAAGGCATTCGCAGCGATGTGCTGACAGCCTGGCGGACACAGGGGCTGACCAAAGACACCGATCTTGCGACCCTGTTTCCCTGTGACCATCGGGAACGAATCGAAGTGGACCTGGAACCCAGACCCAAATTGCTATCCAGGCTCGACAAAATGACGGATTTAATAAAATTTGGCCGCCGCCTGAATCCATCCGATAAAGCGCGGCTTCCCCGTCAATGGTCCCGGCGGGTCCGCGCCTGGCAATCCAGAGAACATGTGCTGATATTGTATGTGCACCGCGGGTTTTTTCTGACCATGGGCGTGCGCAATTGGGACTCTTTTATAGACGTGATGACGTTGCTGATGGACCAGCCGGATGTGGTTCGTAAACGCATGCAAATTCAGGGAGAATTTGCGGCGCGTCTGAGTGATCGGATCCTGCAGGAGGTGCAAGTCGATGCAGTGGTTTTCAGCGAGCCCATCGGCGGAAACGATCGACCCCTGATTTCACCACAGATGTATGAAGAATTTGTGCTGAAAAATTATGAACCCGTTCTGGATGTGCTCCGCCGGCATAATATAGCAACCATTTGCCTTCAGACCTTTGCCAATGCCAGAATTCTGATTCCCTCCATCCTCAAGTGGGGGTTTAACTGCCTGTGGGCCTGCGAGGTCAATATCGAGGCCATGGATTATCGCAGCCTGAGAAAGGAATTCGGCCGCGATCTGCGCCTGATCGGCGGCATCGATCTGGACGCCCTGCGCAAAGATAAAGCGGCCATCCGGCAGGAAATCGAAGAAAAGGTGCCCCCCTTAATTGAACAAGGCGGCTTCATACCGCTGGCCGACGGACGCGTGCGCGCCGATGTGCCATTTGAAAATTATGTTTACTATCGTCAATTACTTGAAAAAGTCACCCAAAGATGATGATAACGGTTAAGCCCGTTTAGACGGTTGGCCGGTAATAAATTAAATCAGATATTTTTCCAATTTTAACCAGCTCAAGGGACTCAACCGGCCTACCTAAAAAGGAGAAAATAATGCCGATAGCCACGCAACTGATCAAGATGGTCGAAGGGATGGAAATGGTTAAAAAGATGTTCGAAGAAGGCGCTCGGCTGAGGGCCGAGCACGGCCCCGACAATGTCTTTGACTTCTCTCTGGGAAACCCGGATGTCCCGCCGCCGGCGGAATTTAAAAAAGTGCTCCGGGAGCTGGCCGGCGACGAATCATTGGGCCACGGCTATACGCCCAATACCGGATACCCTCATGTCCGGCAGGCTGTTGCCGATTATCTCAGCTCCATACTTGATGTCAAAATAACGCCGGATTTAATCATCATGACGGTGGGCGCTGCCGGCGCTTTAAACGACGCCCTCGGCGCCGTCATCAACCCCGGTGAAGAAATTTTAATCCCCTCCCCCTATTTTATCGGCTACGACCATTATGCATTCATTGCCAGAGCCGAGATTAAAACTGTTCCCACGACGGC
>JASFPY010000406.1:0-3564 GCA_050115755.1 Desulfobacteraceae bacterium
TGGCAGGGCTGACTCGAAATGTACCCATCTGGAACCGATTAGGTTGTTCGTCTATGGAAAATTCAGCGCCTATCCTTTTAATTTTTTTACTTCTTCGGTTATCGCCGGGACGACATCGAACAGGTCGCCGACGATGCCAAAATCAGCCTTAGAAAAAATCGGTGCTTCCTCATCCTTGTTAATCGCGACAATATATTTGGAAGTCGACATACCGGCAAGATGCTGAATCGCGCCTGAAATGCCGCAGGCAACATACAGCGTCGGTGATACGGTTTTGCCGGTCTGGCCGACCTGATCACTGTGCGGCCGCCAGCCCTCATCCACAGCAGATCTCGAGGCACCGACGGCGGCACCCAGTTCAGCAGCCAGCGCTTCAATTAACGCATAATCACCACCTGTGCCGCGTCCGCCGGAGACAATGATATCGGCTTCGGTTAGTTCAATTTTATCACCGGTCTCCATTTTCTTTTCGATAACTGCAGTCTTGACCTCGCCAACCTCAGCAGCCGGCTTATCAATTGAACACTCTTTTGAAGCTTCGGCAATATCCATTACATTGGGTCGAATGGCAACGATTTGAAGCGACCCTTCAATTTCGACATCTGCAAGGATTTTACCGCCAAACATCGGTCGGGTATAAGTTAAACCGCCGTTGTCCAGTTTTATAGCGACGCAATCCATGGCCACACCGGCATCCAGTCTGGCAGCCAGCCGACCGGCAAGGTCTTTGCCCTGCATGGATGCGCCGATAATGACAACTGCCGGGTCGGCGGATTGAATTAAAGCCGACAGTATATTGGCATAGGCATCGGTTGTATAATCAGCCAGTGCCGGATCATCGACCACCCATATTTTATCAGGACCATATTTTTTAAGTTCTTCCGCAAGGCCTTCAACACCGGTGCCCAGGACCACAGCCGTTAGATCGGTTCCTAAACCGTCGGCCAACCGCCGGCCTTCGCTCACGACCTCAAGGCTCACTTTTCGAAGTTCGCCATCTCTCTGCTCTGTTACTGCAAATATACCCTGTGCCATATTCATTCTCCCCTAAATAATTTTTGTCTCTTCATGTAAAATTTTTGCCAGCGCTGCTGCTTTATCCGCAGCGGCTTCGCCTTCAATCATTTTGACCGCCTGCCGCTCAGGTGGTAAATTCAGCGCTTTTATTTTAACTTTGCGATTGGCTGCGCCCACCATTGCGGCATCGACACCAAGATCGGCAATGGATTTAACATCCACGGGCTTTTTCTTGGCTTTCATGATGCCCGGCAAAGAAGCGTAACGCGGCTCATTGAGCCCGCGCTGGGTGGTAAACAGAGCCGGCAGTGAAGCTTCAATGACAAAGGTACCGCCTTCAATCGTCCGATGGCAGGTGATCTTGCCGTCAGCGATTTCGGCTTTATTGACCATCGAAACCTGAGGGATGCCCAGCAATTCTGCAACGGCTGAGGCCACCTGATAATTATCTTCATCCACGGCCCGATGCCCGGCAATGATCAAATCGTAAGGAATGTCTTTTAAGGCGGCTGCCAGCAATTTTGCGGTGGCCAAAGAATCGCTGCCTTGAGCTGCCGGGTCGTTGATATGCACGCCCTGGTCAGCGCCCATGGCCAGTGCGGTCCGGATCGCTTCAATCGCTTTATCCGGCCCAAGGGTCAGGATGGTTACCGTACCTCCCTGTGCCTCCTTGATTTGCAGCGCCTCTTCCACCGCCAATTCATCATATGGGTTCATGGTCCACTTGATATCCTGCGTTTTAATGGAAACCCCATCATCTGCAATCTGAACCAGCGATTCGGTATCCGGCACTTGTTTCACCAAAACAACAATGTCCATGTTTTTCTCCTTTCTAATCCAGAAAATGCATTATTTCTGCAGAAATATGCAATTTAAAATTTTATTGAAACCGTAAACCGGCATTAAAATTGTTAGATTTTGTCCGAGGGCCCCGCCAAAAATCGGCGGGACTTCACTTCTAATTATCAAATTGAAATAAATTGTGTTCAGCAAGGCGAAAGGGATATCTTGCGATGACTTCGTGATTCAAACGCTATGCCCCATGCGCCATGCCCTATGCTTCTTTAGCGGTTGGCCTTGCGAATGCCCAGCTGATCCAGTGCAATAATCCATTTGCAGATATTGGCAGATCCCTCCACCATGGTGTAGGTCGGGGCATCACGGAAATAACGCGCGACGGAATATTCGGTGGAATAGCCATAGGCACCGAGAATTCGCATGGCATAATTGGCGCATTTGGTCACCACCTCACCTGCAAGATATTTTGCCTGGGCCACATCCAGACCGTTGTTTAACCTGCCCTGATCCTTGACCCAGGCAGCCTTGTATACCAGCAGCCGGGCGGCTTCAATTTCTGCCGACATCTGGGCGATGAGATCCTGGTTCATCTGAAATTCACCGATCGCTTTGCCGAATTGCTTGCGCTCGGTGGCATATTTGACCGCTTGCTCCAGACAGGCCTGAGCCACACCCACGGCTCCGGCGGCCGCCGAAAGCCGGGTTTGATTCAAGGAGCCAAACATAATTCTAGCACCATCACCGGGTTTGCCGAGAATGTTCTCTTTGGGCACTTTGGTATCGGTCAGATAAATTTCTCCGGTGGGTGACGAGCGGGATCCCATTTTGTCCAGGGCGGTGGTACGCACATCGTTGAAATTTTTAACCTCCACAACAAAAGCCGACATTCCCTTTGAACCTGCATCACGATCGGTGTAAGCATAATAGATGATGACATCCGCCACGTCGGCATTGGAGATCCAGGTCTTGGACCCGTTCAAAAGCCAGTGATCGCCTTTGTCTTCGGCCCGCGATTTTATGGCCATGACATCAGAGCCGGCATCGGGTTCAGTCATGGCAAATGCGCCCATGTATTCGGCGCTGATCAGTTTGGGTATATATTTTTTGCATAGTTCCTCGCTGCCATATTTTTCGATGGTATAGGCACATCCAAGGGTCTGCATATTGATCTGGACCCGCAGAGAACTAGATGCCCGGGCAATTTCTTCGGTGACAATCATGGCTGCCAGCCAGCCCATCTCGGATCCACCATAAGCCTCAGAGATAACGGTGCCGAACAGGCCGAGCTCGCCCATCGGTTTGACGGCCTCCTCATAAGGGAAATAATGCTTTTCATCCCATTCATCGGCAAAGGGCGCAATTTTCTCTTCTGCAAAGTCGCGCACCATATTTCTCAGAATTTCAAGTTCCTCGGGCAGACTAAATTCCATTTTTTCCTCCTCAAACTGATTTTATTTAAAAAAAAGAACTTTCGTATACAGTATAGGTGCTTGATATAAAAAGTGGAATATAGAGGAAGGCGCCGGGGGTGTCAAGCAAGAAAGCAGTGAGGAATAAATATTGTCTATTGAATATTGAAAAATGTTTCACATAAGGGGTCTCCCTTTTGGGGCGAAAGGGAAAATCTCAGCTCTCTAAAAACAGGGTCCGTCCCCAGACCCTATTTAATAAAACTGGGCAGGTAAAGGGCAACCTGGGGGAAAACCAGCAGGATGAGGCAACAAATCCACAGGGCGATCAGGTAAGGCC
>JASFPY010000407.1:0-3560 GCA_050115755.1 Desulfobacteraceae bacterium
TGGCCGTTCAAGTGTAAAGGCAAAAAAGTAAAGCAGCAAATGAGGTTCTGAAGAACAATGGGCCTTTGGCTGCACCTGCTTTTATTTCCATTATTTAGCGCAAATGGCTGACACTTCCACCATCACATCTTTTGGAAGTCTGGCAACCTCCACGGTTTCGCGCGCCGGCAGGCTTTGGCCAAAATATTTTTCATACACGGCGTTGAAATTCACAAAATCGTTCATGTCTTTTAAAAAGCAGGTGCATTTAACCACATCCTTCAGCGACATACCGGCTGCATCGATGATGGCTGCAATATTTTTTAATACCTGCTCGGTCTGGGCTTCAATATCCCCTTCGATCAGGTTTCCGGTTTGGGGATCCAGTGCGATTTGACCGGAAACAAACAGCAGTTCACCGTGTCGAATCGCCTGGGAATAAGGACCAATGGCCTGCGGGGCGTTTGGTGTCGCAATTCTTTCGTTCATCGTATTGTGCTCCTGTATTTAAAATTTAGAGTTTTGGGTAAGAATTGGCATAGGGCATGGCGCATGGGGTAGATTGTAAGCGCGCTGCGCTATGCTTTTCGCGCGATACTTGAATCCGCAATCGCAATTACGCAATCAAACAAATTTTTCCTCTGTTGTCTGTCTTCTGTCATCTGTCCGCTGATTTCAATATGATGCGTGCATCGACGACGCTAACTCCCATTTCATGAACGATCACCGGATTCAGATCCATCTCCTCAATCTCCGGATATGATTCAACAACGTCCGAGCACAGGGTTAGCAGTCTGCGCAGCGCTTTTTTGTCCAGCGGGGGTGTTCCCCGGACGCCGTCTAAGATCGGATAAGATTTGGTTTCTTCGATCATCTTGCGGGCCTCCGTGTAAGAAATCGGCAACACCCGGAAGGCCACATCCTTTAAAATTTCGACCATGATACCGCCCAGGCCATACATGATCACGGGTCCGAATTGATCGTCGATTTTACTGCCGATAATAACTTCAACGCCTTCATCGGCCATCGGGGAGACCAGAACACCTCTAATGTCTGCTTTTGCATTGTACCTTTTGCTGTTTTTTATGACTTCGCGATAAGCAGATCGGATTTCTTTTTCAGAGCCGAGTTTAATGCGAACGCCACCGGCATCGCTTTTGTGCAAAATATCAGGGGAGACAATTTTTAAAGCGACATGAGTCCCCAAATTCTGGGCACATTGAACCGCTTCATCTTCACTCTGTACCAGACAATCCTGCGGCACAGGGGCCCCGTGAATTTCAAATAATTTTTTCGCTTCGTGTTCGAGCAGTGTTTGGCGGCCATCCTGCCGGGCTTTTCTGATGATCTCAGCGCCTTCAGGCTTGGCTTTGGCTTTCCAGTCAAAATGGAAGCTTGTCTTGGTGTGGTAACTGGCCAGATAATCGCCGTACTCTGCCAAAACAGCGACGCATTTCGAAGAAATGTCGATGGAATCATAAACCGGGATGCTGTAGTATCTTAGAAGATCCAGGGCATGTGGTTTTTCGGAACTGTAAAGGCTGTGGAGCACAATCGGTTTATGTCGTTTTTTAACGAGTTTTCCCATACGATGGGCGGCATCTTCCTCCATCAACGCCAGGCTTTCGGCAAATCGTATTCCGTAGCCGCCGAAAAGGCCGACGATTAAAAGACCACCGACATTCGGGTCTTTGAGAATGATTTCAGCGCAATCCGCAAAGATAGAAGGATCCGTGTCGGTGCCGCCGGCCACATCAACCGGGTTCGGCACCGATGCGGCTGCAGGAAGAATTTTTTGCAGACGGGTTCGGGTTTTTTCACTTAACTGCGGTATTTCAACGCCCAGATCGGTCAACAGATCCGCCGCGATGGTCGCATGACCGCCGCCGTCCGCCAGGATGGCCACTTTGTTGTTCCTAATGGGCGGCAGGCTTGAAAGGGTTTCGGCAGCCGGAAAAAGTTCATCCGAGTTTTCGATAACAACAATGCCGGCGCGTCTAAATGCTCCCTTTGCGACCTCGGATATGCCGGCCAGGGCGCCGGTGTGAGAACCGGCCGATCGTTTTCCGGTGGCCGAACGTCCGCTTTTGAGCAAGATGATCGGCTTTTCCAGGGTTGTTTTTTGAGCCTGTTGCAAAAATTCGCGGCCGTTGCGCATGCCTTCCACATACATCAGGATGGCTTTGGTATCCGGGTCCTGCCGAAAAAATTCCAGATATTCGTGAAACTTGATATCGGCTTCATTGCCGACGCCGACATAATAGGAAAATCCTTTGCGGCTTTTGATTTTTGCTTCGCTGATCAGCGTCAGGGCCATATTGCCACTCTGGGTAAGCAGGGCGATATCTCCCCGGGGAGCATCTTTTAAACCGACCAGGTTTAAATTATCTTTTAGATTGAGCATGCCGGAGGTGTTGGGACCGATCAGCCGGATATGATATTTTTGGGCTACCGCCACCATGTCATCTTCCAGCTGGCGGCCGTCGGACCCGATTTCACCGAAGCCGCCGGCCAGCACGACCGCTCCGCTTATGCCTTTTTTACCGCAATCTTCCAGGACAGATGGCAGTGTATGTGCAGGGGTGGCGACCAGAGCGACATCGATTGGTTCTGCAATATCGGTTAATTTCGCATAGCATTTAAATCCCAGGATACTTTTTTCTTTGGGATTGACCGGATAGATCCTGCCCGCATATTTTTCTTCCAACAGGGTCCGGATGGCCTGATAGCCGCGTTTGGTTTCATTTTTGGAGGCGCCGATGATGGCAACCGATTCGGCGTTCATAATACGTTCTAAAGACATTGATCCCCCTGATTGGTTAGTGGGTATCAGGTATTGGGTATTCGTAGATTTGACTTTAAAATATCGACTAATGACAAATACTCAAAAACAGATACCGGATACCTATTACCCAATACCCCATACCTAAGTCTATTTCTTCTTACGCTCCGCAAATTCCTTCAATGATTCCTGACGTTCTTTGGTGGACACGCAGGTCAGACAGGCTTCGATTTCAAAATCCATCAAAGCATCGAGACTTACTCCACTCTGGGCCATGTGTAAACCTTTTTTGATCATTTTGAGCGAGATGGCTGAATTGGCGACAATTTTTTCGGCCATTTCCCTGGCGGCTGATTCCAATTGCTTGAGCGGAACAGATTTGTTAACCAAACCGATGCGTTCGGCCTCTTTACCGTCGATGTAGGTGCCGGTAAAGAGAAGCTCTCTGGCCTTGCCGGGACCAATTAAGTTTTGAATCAATCGAAACGCGCCGCCGGTTACCGAAGATGTCACCATTGCTTCGGGAGAGCCGATTTGGGCCTCTTCGGCTGCAATGCGAATATCACAGGCCAGAGCCAATTCATAGCCGGAACCCAGGGCATATCCGTTGATGGCTGCGATGGTCGGTTTTTCGAAACGGATGATCTCTCTGGAGGTCTCCTGCAGTTCGACTAGGTAATCGCGATATTCTTCTATGCTTCTGTTTTTCGATTCCTTTAAATCAGCGCCGGTTGAAAAGGCCCGGCCTTCGCCGGTGATGATCAATGCTTTTATCTGCGGGTCGCTGGCGGCATCTGCC
>JASFPY010000408.1:0-3558 GCA_050115755.1 Desulfobacteraceae bacterium
GTTCGATCCTGCCGTAATGTCTGGACTGCTGTCCGCTGGAGCGGGTGGCGATCCAACCGCCCAGGGTCGAATATTCAAAACTCTGCGGGAAGTGACCCAGCGTGAACCCTTTTGAATTGAGATGCTTTTCAAGTTCGGGGCCGAGTATCCCGGCTTCGAATGTTGCCAGCAAATTGGTTTTTTCAATGCCAATCAGGCGATTTAGGCCATTGAGCGCAATGCTGAGCACCGGTCGCTCTGTCTCATGAATTTCCAGATGGCCGGCAACGCTTGTGCCGCCGCCATAGGGGATGACAATGGCGTTGTGATCGGCTGCATATGCCAGCAATACCTGAATGTCCTGTTCGGTTTTCGGCAGGGCCACGCCGTCGGGAAAATGCGCAAGGGTGCCGCCGCGCAACCGTATCCAATCCGGCAGGCTCTGCCCGTGGGCACACTCAAGCCGTTGTTGCGGGTCTGCTGTCACCAACGGATGTCGGGGCAGTCGCGGTGCCGGCATGCGTTCTAAAAATTTATCCAGGGCGTAATCCGGACATGCCGTTCCATCTCCGAGTCGCTGCTCTAAAAGGGCCAGGCCGTTGTGAGGCAATCCCAACTGAATTGACTCATCGCCCCACCCGTTCCATCGACGCAACGTTTTCTCCTTTCACGTATTAACGGATCTCTTTATTTCGTGCCAGATTTCAATACTTTGTTCCATCGCTTTTTTTACGATCTTTTCTACGGATTGATCTTTACGCGCGATAGCCTGCGCAAGGTCACGGTAATAGCTCAGGGAAGCCTCACGCAGTTTCTGCGCCATAAAGTAACGGGAGGCCATTTTTTGAAACATGGCAGCAAAGTCATTGAGAATCAGCGCATAGATCGGGTTGCCGGATTCTCTGGCCATACACATTTGCAGCCGCCAGTCATAGGCGACATAGGTCTCGACGCTGTCGGCTGGCTGCGGTCTGCAATCAAGAACGGCCAACATCTTTTGCGGCCGATGATTTGCGGCAAGCCCGGCGACAGTCGGCAGCAACGTTGCCCTGACCTCCAGCAGCCGGCTGGTAAAGCCGTTGGGTAGAAAATCAGCGTATTTGGCCAGTGTGCCGAGCATGCTAAGGCCACCTTTTCGCCAAAAATCGTTCACGACCGTGGGTTTGCCGTGTTGAATCTGAACCCAGCCTTCGTTGGCAAGGCGCTGCAGGGTTTCGCGCAACGTGGGTCGGGTGATCCCGATTTCGCTGGCCAGGATGCGTTCGCCGGGCAATGCGGTACCCGCAGGATAGGCGCCGCTCAATATT
Source organism: Desulfobacteraceae bacterium (assembly GCA_050115755.1). Taxonomy (GTDB): domain Bacteria; phylum Desulfobacterota; class Desulfobacteria; order Desulfobacterales; family JAHEIW01; genus JAHEIW01. The sequence goes on from JASFPY010000408.1 coordinate 1,287, forward strand.
GATGTGACCAGTATATGTTCGGCATATTGAGCGGGCCGCAGGGGTGTTTGAAATCTGGGCTCCATATGGAGTGCCTCCAATTTAAGGTTATCTGGTAAGAGGTCATACCACTTATCTGCCAAAAAGTCAAACCCGAATTCATGCGGTAGGCTGATCTAAAATCTTTACAAAGGTTCACGCATGATTTACTTTAGAAACTCAATATTCGCCGGACTCTTATCAGGATTGGTAAAAAATGTGTTTCGGCACTGAGGACGCGATGGCAAATGATATCCCTCTGGTGATTGCTACCGGAAATCCCGGCAAGATTACCGAAATTAAAGAATTGTTGGCTGGTTTTCCGATTGAGGTCAAAAGCTTGAATGATTTTGGACCCATTCCCGAAGTGGAAGAAGACGGCGATACCTTCGATGAAAACGCCTATAAAAAAGCCAGCTTCGCGGCTAAAATATTGGGCATTCCGGCACTGGCAGACGATTCCGGCCTGGTGGTGGAAGCACTAAATGGGGCCCCGGGCGTTTTGTCAGCGCGTTATGCCGGCGAAAATGCCTCCGATGAACAGCGGGTTGTCAAATTGCTCAAAGAGATGGAGGGTGAAACCTACCGCAAAGCGGCTTTTGAATGCGTGATTTCCATTGCAGTTCCATCCGGCCCGGCCCTTACCTATGAGGCGCGCTGTGAAGGCCTGATTGCCCTGAAGCCGGCCGGTCAAAACGGTTTCGGGTATGATCCCATTTTTTTCTACCCGCCTTTGAACAAAACCTTTGGACAAATGACCATTGCGGAAAAAGGAAAAGTGAGCCATCGCGGTAAAGCTTTACAGGAGCTTAAAGCGGAATTTGACAAGGTGCTGATCTGGATTCACAGGCACATGCCGCCAGAAGAGAAATTTTTATACGATCAAAACAGGGAGGAATAAAAGGCTGAAACACGATTGAAATCGGCCCGGATTTTGCCTGATTGCAAATTTTGACCCCCGGGCTATTAAATGGTAGACTAAAATTAAATATTTTAAAAGGAGAAATGCATGAGTCCTATTAAAGATTGTATTGACATTGTTACGGAATTGGGTGGGGTTAAAGATCCAAAAGCAGCGCAGCAGGTATTTAAAGATGCGATCGATGCGGAAAACCTGGACAAACTCGAGCGTATTCAAAACCCGGATGTTCTTAAAAAAATTGCCAATGCAATCAGGCTCTGTAAACCCGACGCCGTTTTTATCGATACGGGATCGGCGGAAGACCGGCAATTTGTCAGAGCGCTTTCTATCAAAAAAGGCGAAGAATCACCGCTGCCGATGCCGGGCCATACGATTCATTTTGATTTAAAACAAGAACAGGGCCGCATTATTGATCGAACGTTCTATATTTACAATCAAGGCGAAGAGGTTAATTCGCTAGCGCTGAAAAAAGATCGCACCGATGCGTTAGAAGACATACGGCAGCATATGTCCGGAATCATGAAGCGCAAAACGATGATAATCGGATTTTTTTTAAGGGGACCGGCGGGCGCCCCGGCATCCAATCCGGCGCTTGAAATAACCAGTTCGACCTATGTCATGCACAGCGCCGACATCCTCTATCGCAATATATATGACGGTTTTGATCAGGAAGTCGATAAGCTCGGGCATTTCTACGCCAACATCCACAGCGAAGGACTGAACCGGCCCGAAGATCTGCCCGACGCCCGGGTTTACATGGACCGCAGCCACCTGACAACCTATAGCTTCAACTGCACCTATGCCGGCAACACCCTGTTGATGAAAAAGGGCAACCATCGTTTTTCGGTGGATCGATCCGTCTATGAAAAAAAGGGCGAACAGATCGCCGAACATATGTTTATCACCGGCATCAAGGGGCCCGGCGGGCGCATCACCTGGATGGTCGGTGCGGCACCCAGCGGCTGCGGCAAAACCACCTCTGCGATGGCCGGTGATCATTTTGTCGGAGACGACCTGGCGCAGCTGTGGATTGCAGACGATGGCACCGTGCGTTCAATCAATCCGGAATGCGGGATTTTTGGTATCGTCGAAGATGTCAACTGGGAGGGTGATCCGTATTTAATGAAATGCCTGCGCCATGAGGGCACCGAGGTCATCTGGTCCAATGTGCTAATTGATGAAAATGGTGTACCCCAGTGGACCGGTAACGGGGAAGAGCCGCCGCCGGTAAAGGGCACCAATTTCCAGGGGCCCTGGGAACAGGGCATGGTCGACGAAAACGGCAAGGAAATCCCTATGTCTCACCCCAACTCACGCTGTACCCTGTCCAAC
>JASFPY010000409.1:0-3555 GCA_050115755.1 Desulfobacteraceae bacterium
AGACGCACGAAAAAATCCCTTTACTGAAAATGCGGATCGGTATCCACACCGGCCCGGTGGTCGTCGGTACACTGGGAAATAACCTGCGGGTGGAGTTTAAGGCTGTCGGGGATACGGTGAATCTGGCTTCCCGAACAGAACGATTGGCTGAACCCGGAACGACTTATCTTACAGCCGATACCTTCAAGCTGACCGAGGGGTTTTTTCGCTTTGAGGCCCTGGGAGAAAGAAAAATCAAAGGCAAGGCCGCACCGGTTAAAATTTACCGGGCCATTGCGCCAAGCACCCGCAGAACCCGATTTGATGTCAGTGCCGAAAGAGGTCTGACGCCCTTCGCTGGCCGGGATCGCGAACTTGAGCTTTTGCTGGACGGATTTGAGCGGTCCAGGGCCGGCTGGGGACAGGCATTTTCGATTGTCGCCGAGGCCGGCGTCGGCAAATCAAGGCTTCTGTACGAATTCAGAAAAGCAATTTCAAACGAAAATGTTACCTTCCTCGAAGGAAAGTGCCTGTCCTACATCCGCAATGTGGCCTATTATCCCATCATCGATACACTGAAGGCCAATTTTGATGTGAAAGAGGGCGACGGCGATCTTGAAATCAAACACAAGGTCATCGAGGGCCTGAAGCTTTTGGGGATCGATGAAGCCGCCACGCTGCCCTATATCCTGGAGCTTTTGTCGGTTAAGGACAGCGGCATCGACAAAATGCCCATCAGTCCGGAGGCCAAAAAAGACCGGCTCATGGAGGCGGTCAAGCGTATTACCCTTAAAGGTTCCGAAATCAGGCCCCTGATTATCGCAACCGAGGATTTGCACTGGACGGATCGCAGTTCCGAGGAATATCTGAAGCGTCTGCTCGACGCCATCTCCGGGGCCAGCATATTTCTGATATTTACCTATCGGCCCGAGTTTGTATTCCAATGGGGCGGAAAATCCTATCACAGCCAGGTGACGCTGAATCGACTCTCCAATCGCGAGAGCCTTAATATGGTATCGTATCTTCTGGGCACCGAACAGGTCGATAAAGCGCTCGAAGAATTGATTTTGCAGAAAACCGAAGGGATTCCGCTCTTCATCGAGGAATTTGTGCAGTCCCTCAAAGATCTGAAAGCCATCGAAATGCACAATGGGGCCTGTTGCTTGAGCCAGGACAGTCAGGCAATTTCCATTCCGGCGACCATCCAGGACGTCATCATGGCGCGGGTCGATGCCCTGCCCGAGGCGGCAAAAGAAGTTCTGCAGATCGGGGCGGTGATCGGAAGAGAATTTGATCATGAACTTCTCAAAAAAGTGTCCGCATTGCCCGAACAACAATTGCTGTCTGATCTGTCCCGTTTAAAAGATGCGGAGTTACTCTACGAACGAGGAATTTTTCCGGAAACTACCTATATCTTCAAACACGCGCTTACCGCTGAAGTGATATACAATTCCATTTTAGGCGGCAAAAAGAAAACGCTGCATGAAAAAATCGGCCAGGCGATTGCCGACGCACACCCGGACAAATTAGAAGGGCACTATGAAATACTGGCCGATCATTTTATTGAAGCGGGTCATTATGCGAAGGGAGCCGAATACTTAAAATTAGCCGGCAAAAAAGCCAGGCAAGCCGCCGCATTTGAAGATGCCATCGTCCTCGGCAATAAAAGAGCGGCCTGTCTTGAGAAACTGCCGCGCTCCGAGCAGGTCGACAAGCAGTTAATCGACGGCCGGGTGACCCTTGGCCTGTATTACAATCAGATGAGTTTGCATGTGAAGGCCAAAGAAGCGGTCGAACCGGTCCATCAATTAGCGTTGAATCATGGCTATGAAAGACGGATTTCGCAGATCAACACCATTCTGGGCACATACAGTTTTACCGTTGAAGGGGATTACGCCAAAGGCTTTACATATTTGAAAGATTCCCTGAGAATCGCCAGCGAACAAAATGATTTTGCTTCCCTGTGGGTCGCCAATCACTGGATCGGCCATGCGTTTATGGAGAGCTGCGAATTTGAAAAAGCCCTTTATCATTTAAAAAACGCACTGGCCATCAGTGAGGCTGCCAATCTGATCTGGAGCATTTCAATCATGAAAAGCTGCATGGCTCTCAATGTCTACGTTTTTCAGGGAAAGATTGACCTCGGCCATCAAATCAGCCTGGAGGGTCTCAAATTAGCGGAAGAAAGCGGGGATCCCCTGTCATTGGCCGAAGCTTACACCAGCCATGGTTTTGCCCTTTATTGCAAGGGATTTTTAAATCGGGCCGAAGAATGTCTGTTGAAGGGGTATGCCGTCTGTGAAAGAATTAATTATGCCGCAATGGAATCTATCGCCTCATGGGCTTTGGGCGAGATCTATGTTGAAATGCAAGCCTATCAAAAGGCCGAAAAATATCATAAGAAACAGTTATCATCGATAGAACGTCTCGGTTTAAAATTGTATATGGATTCGAGCCGGGTATCATTGGCCAGAGCCAAAATAATGAGTGATGACAGTGATATTGATTTTGAATCCTTGATCAGCTGGGTGAATCACAACAAGGTACAATTATATGACGGCATTATTCGCAGGAATCTTTCTGAAATTATCGCATCCAAAGACGATCAAAATTTAGCGGAGGCTGAAAACTGGATTCAACAGGCCATTGAGGCGGACAAACGCAATGGCACCCAATGGCATTTGGGCAGGGATTATGCCCATTACGCGGAACTGCTCAAACGCAAAGGCGACCGGGCCAAAGCCAAAGAAACCCTTGGCCGGGCCATTGAAATTTTTGAAGCATGCGGTGCCGACGGCTGGGTCACAAAATATCAAAAAGAATTAGATGCGCTTTAACCGTTAAATGCAGTTTTCCCTCCCCGAAAATTAAGCCGGATCATCTTTGATAGGCACGCTCAAAGGCCCGCACAACCGCTTCCACAGAAGCATCCGTCAGGCATCGGGGGTCCGGGCAGTTTTCAGGTTCGATTTCAAAACAGGGATTACAATCCAACTCGGGGCGCACGATTTCAACCCGGGGCCCCGTCGGCTTCCAGCGCAGTGGATCCGTCGGTCCGAAGATGACCACACTCGGCAACCTTAAAAACGAAGCGAGGTGGCTGACCCCGGAGTCATTTCCAATATACCCGCCGGCGGATTCAAGTAAATCCGCCAGATCCGTCAGCTCACCGAGACCATGTACCGGTCGATTCTGCTTTGCGAGTTCATCGGCCAGATCTTGCTCCGCCGGGCCGCAGATAAATTGGGGCCCTAGTCCTTTTTTTTCGAGAATATCAGCCAGCTCTAAAAATCGGGCCAGGGGCCAGCGCTTGCGAATGCTGCCTGAGCCCGGGTGAATCAATATTTTTAAGCTGTCGACCGGCCGGACCGTGTCCGGAAAACGCCTTTCCTGCCGGGTGAAATGCGGGTTATGAAAGCCGCAGGCTTTAAGCAGTCCGCAATCCAAGAGGTTTTTTAAAATAAATTCGGCCACATTGATTTTTTCCCGGACCGGCGGTCTGGGAGGTATCTGAAAGCAGCGGCCGTCGCTAATTTGACGGATGGATTTTTTAAGGTCGGAGCCGAATGAAAAAAG
>JASFPY010000410.1:0-3549 GCA_050115755.1 Desulfobacteraceae bacterium
TCTGGTGTACGCGCATCGCGAAGATTCTTCATTTCATAAAAAAGCCTATGAGAGTATTATCGAGCTGGCTGAGGGGCGTTCTCCCTGGGCAATTCCCTGGCCATGTATTCACGAGTTTTTAGCTATCGCAACCCACCCTAAGATATTTTCTCCACCCACACCCCTTTCTGCTGCCATTGACCAGGTAGAAGCTTGGATTGAATCACCCAGTCTTGTTTTGCTATTGGAATCAGAAGGTTACTGGCCGCAGTTTCGCAAGATCGTCAAAGCAGGGCGAGTTGCCGGCGGGCAGATCCACGATGCCCGGATAGCCGCTTTGTGCGAACTGCAGGGGGTAAAAGAGCTGTGGACAGCTGACCGGGACTTCACCCGCTTTCCGGGCCTTCGAGTTCGAAATCCGCTTATTGTGTAACCGTTTTGCTATTCTATAAAAGCATGAGGAATGAGGTTAAACCGGGGGCTTCTTTTTTGCGGCAATAAGCTTGGTGACCACTCTTTTCATCATAGCGGCATCTTTGTATGGCTCTGGTGATTCGCAGATCAGGGTGACGTCCCGCCGGGCTCTGAGCAGCGCTTCGGCCAGGGGCTTGAAAAATTTCGGGGTGGTCTTGAGATGCTTGCGCTCGCCTTTTGGGCCGAATTCAATGCCCGAAAAGTGGGCATGAAATTTTTTGGGCAGCTTTTTTAAAATCTTTCCATAATCCACGTCGCCCTGCTGCCGGGCATACAGGTGGGCAAAGTCCACGCAGATGCCGCAAGCGGTTTCCTTTTTCAATTTCAACAGCTCTTCCACCGAGCCGAACTGCGAGGGTTTTCCGGTAATTTCAGGACACAACTGGACTTTCCATTTGTTTTTAGAAATTTTTCTCTGAATTTCCAGAATTGCTTTTTTGATCAACGCATAGGTCTGTTCGGCTGTTTTTTTCTGATAAAACCCGGCATGAAACACCACCTTGCGGGCTCCCAGCGCGTTGGCCCTCTCGCAGGAATCCAGAATACGTTGTTTGCTGGACCGTATCTTTTCTTTTTCATCGGATGCCAGGTTGATGTAATAAGGCGCGTGTACCGACAGAACAATTCCTTTTGCTTTAGCCAGCAAACCGGCTTGCCGGGCGTCATCCATGGACATTCGCACCCCGTAGGTAAACTCCACTTCCATGCAATCCAGCTTCATGCGGGCCACTTTGCGGATGCCCTTAATATTTCCCAGTCCGCCGGATCCCGCCGGTCCTACTCGTATCATTAAATAACACCTTAATTAATAGTCGTTTTTGTCATTATTTCTTATAAGCCCTTTTGGTTGGTTAAAGGAGCGCTTCGCTTGAAGAGCGTCCCCGCCTAAAACCTCGGGGACTTGATGAGCGCTACGCTAAAGGATAAAAGCAATTATCGATTTCGGATTATAGAAGAACGGATAAATTATTTTATTCAGTAAGCATTAACATTATTTGACTTTAAGGCCGTCAGGCCGGTCTTCAAACGAAGTGGTCCTGAAGCGTAGCGCTCTTTAAGGAAAGATAAAAAACTATCCCATTTTGTTTACGATCATTTAGGGTATAAACTATGAGCTAAGTGACTGCTTAATTTTTTGCATCGCGAGCTGAACATTTTCGTAGTTATTGAACGCGCTGATGCGGATGAATCCTTCGCCGCATTTGCCAAACCCGGCACCCGGCGTGCAGACCACACCGGCTTTTTCAAGGAGCAGGTCAAAAAACTGCCAGGAATCGATTTTACCATAAATCCAGATATAAGGAGAGTTTTCCCCACCGACGCATTCGTAGCCGAGGGCTTCCATTTCCGTTCGGATCAGCGCCGCATTTTTCAGATAATATTCAATCAGCGCCTGGGCCTGCGCCCGGCCCGCATCACTGTATATGGCCGCAGCCGCGCGCTGGACCGGGTAGGAAACCGCGTTGAACTTGGTAGACTGACGCCGAAACCATAGCTCATGGACCGAACGGGCCTCACCGGCGGCGGTATAGGCCGTGCAGGATGTCGGCACCACCGTATAGGCACAGCGCGTGCCGGTAAATCCGGCGGTTTTGGAAAAACTTCTGAACTCGATGGCCACTTCCCGGGCGCCCTCGATCTCAAATATCGACTTCGGAAGATCGGGATCTTGAATAAAGGACTCGTATGCGGCATCGTAAAGAATCAGGGCCTTTTTTTCTCTGGCAAAGTCCACCCAGGCCCGAAGCTGAGATTTGGTAATGGTGGCTCCGGTGGGGTTGTTGGGAAAGCACAGATAAATCAAATCAACGTTTTCCTGTGGCAAATCAGGGATAAAGCCGTTTTCCCGGCTGCTTTCCAGATAGGCGATGCCTTCATAACGGCTGTCACCAAATGATCCGGTGCGACCCGCCATGACATTGGTGTCCAGATAGACCGGATAAACCGGATCGGGAATGGCGATGCGGATGTCGGTTGCAAAAATTTCCTGGATATTGCCGCTGTCACACTTGGCCCCGTCACTGACAAAAACCTCGTTTGCGGAAATATCGGCCCCCCGTTCCTGGAAATCGGCTCTGGCAATATTTTCCCGCAGAAATTCGTATCCCTGCTCGGGGCCGTATCCCCGGAAGGTGGCGGAATCGGCCATTTCATCCACGGCGCGGTGAAAAGCCTCGATACAGGCCTGCGGCAGGGGCCGCGTAACATCCCCGATACCCAGCTTGATGATCTCTCTTTCAGGATGTTTCTTTTGAAATTCATCGGTTCGCCTTCTGATTTCCGAAAATAGATACGACGCCTGCAGCTTCAGGTAGTTCTCGTTGATTTTTATCATGTCTCACCTCTTAATTAATTATTACGACTTGGTTTAAATAAGCACGGAGAAATTAGTTCAAATTAGACATAATTTTTAATCTCAAAATTTCTGCGGCTGTCTGCGTGTGTCTGCGGTTAATTATTTCTTTTCGATTGTATCAATCGGAATCCGGGCCGTCTCCTTATAGGTAGACAATGCAATAGCGGTTTGGGTGGATTGCACCGCCGCGATGGAAGCGATTTTATCGCGCGTCAGGCGGCTGAGCGCTGCGGTGTCGGCCGTGCGGACTTTAACCAGAAAGGCGTCTTCCCCCGCTACGTAATGAACCTCCTGGACTTCAGGAATGCCGGAAAGCCTTTCTCCGACTTTAATTTCCTCGCCGAGCTTTTTTAATTTCACCGTCACAAATGCCACCAGAGATTTGGCAAACCGTTGCGGGTTCAACCGGACCTCATACCCGTCGATAAAACCCTGTTTTTCCAGTTTTCGGATTCGTTCCAGCACAGCCGACGGGGCCATCCCGACCTGCCGGGCCACCTCCACATTGGGAATCCGCGCTTTTTGCTGTAATATTTTTAGTATTTTTAAGCTAATATCGTCAATCATTCTTTAATTATCCTTTTTAACAGATAAATATTCTTATATAATTTGTTTGTCAAGAATTTTTTTCGGAAAATTTCTGACTGCTTGCTTCTGGAAAATTGTAGGGGCGGGGTTTATAACCCCCCATAAGCGCTATTGGCCGGGCGGGGATAAACCCCCGATAAACCCCCCCCCAA